>JALQST010000579.1 GCA_023264315.1 Nodosilinea sp. BSH.14 | reverse complement strand
AAGATCGGCGTGTCCTCAAACCCGGCTGCGTCCAAGCCGCTGCGAATGGCCTGCACAAAGCCGTCCATCATGCCGGAGGGAGCGATGATATCCGCGCCCGCCTTGGCCTGGGACACCGCTGTTTTCTTCAGCAGTTCTAGGGTGGGATCGTTCAGCACTCGTCCGCTGAGGTCGCCCACTTCCAAATAGCCGCAGTGGCCGTGGGAGGTGTATTCGCACAGGCAGGTGTCCACAATCACCACGAGGTCGGGGACAGCTTCTTTGACCGCCGTGGTGGCCTTTTGCACAATGCCGCAATCGTGCCAAGCGCCGGTGGCATCGGTGTCTTTGTCGGTGGGGATGCCAAACAAAATGATGGCGGGAATGCCCAGGTCGTAGACCTCCTTGGCCTCCTCCACGATTTTGTCCACGGAAAGCTGGTATACCCCCGGCATCGACGTGACTTCCTTGGCCACCCCTTCCCCCGGTACCGCAAACAGCGGGTAGATCAAATCAGCCTGGGTGACGATATTCTCTTGCACCATGCGGCGAAGCTGGGGATGCTGGCGCAGGCGGCGGGGACGGTGAGTGGGGAACATAGGCGGCGATGCCGAACAAGGGCAATGAACAACGGCGATGAAAAAACGTAAAGACTTCTAAAGCTATGTGACGTACTCCCGACACCGATGCAAGCATCCGGTGCGGGCTTCTCCCACCGGAAGTG
>JALQST010000578.1 GCA_023264315.1 Nodosilinea sp. BSH.14 | reverse complement strand
AAACCGATGTGCCCGCCGACATGGCTGATCTGGTCTCTGAGTGGCGCAACAAGTTGATGGAGTCGGTCGCCGAAACCGACGAAGAGCTGGTTGAGGTGTTCCTGGAAACCGGCGAACTCAGCGAGGAGCAACTGCGCAAGGGCATTCGCGAAGGCGTGCTCAAGCACGGCCTGGTGCCGATGCTCTGTGGTTCGGCTTTCAAGAACAAGGGCGTGCAGCTGCTGCTCGATGCGGTGGTCGACTACCTGCCCGCTCCTGTGGACATTCCGCCGATTCAGGGTGTACTCCCCGATGGCAGCGAAGCCCTGCGCCCCTCCGAAGACAGCGCCCCCTTCAGTGCTCTGGCCTTCAAGGTGATGGCCGATCCCTTCGGCAAGCTCACCTTTGTGCGCATCTACTCGGGTGTGCTGCAGAAGGGCAGCTACGTGCTCAATTCCACCAAGGACAAGAAAGAGCGCATCTCGCGCCTGATCATCCTCAAGGCCGATGAGCGGGAAGAGGTGGATGAACTGCGGGCCGGCGATCTTGGTGCCGTGCTGGGTCTCAAGGACACCACCACCGGCGACACCCTCTGCGTGGACAGCGATCCGATCATCCTCGAATCGCTTTACATCCCCGAGCCGGTGATCTCCGTGGCCGTGGAACCCAAGACCAAGGGTGACATGGAGAAACTCTCCAAGGCGCTCACCTCGCTGGCCGAAGAAGATCCC
>JALQST010000577.1 GCA_023264315.1 Nodosilinea sp. BSH.14 | reverse complement strand
TGTAACGGTAACCTTCAACATTGAGGAAGTCACTCTTAAGGTACTCAGGCATATCGCGAATGATCGCATCAATCTGCGGCTTAGTGTATCCACCAAGCCAAGGCACTTCCTGAATGTTCTGGTCAGCAGCCTTAGCTACCTGAGCCTCAGCTGTAAGCTCAGTATCTACTAGCGACACGCCGTTCGTAGCTGGCACCTCAGTACCGGGAACCTTGATGTCGTAATGCTTCTGCAAGTCCTGAGCCAGTTGCTTTTGTACGGCACTGCCAGTGGAAGCCTCGCCGCGAATAACCTTGCCAAGGTGCTCAGTTGCACGCATAAGAGTTTGAGGACTCTTAATCTTTGCAAGACCTGTAACGACAGATTCGCCCAAGGTATCCTTCAATGCCTGAGCCTTTACAGGATCAGCCAAGATTCCCTTCAAAGCAGTAGAAGCACTGAAGCTTCTCTGTGAAACCTGCTCAGCAACTGGAGTAGTAGGAACCTTCTTCTGAGAAACTTTCAAAGCCTTGATTTGAGACTGCAAAGAAGCAACAGCATTGTCAGCCCTATCAAGTGCCGTAGTGCTAGTAGTTCCAGCAGTACGCTTCTTGATAGTAGTAATCTGCTCCTCAAGAGACCTAATCTGCTGAGCAACATTGTCGCTAGTTTCAGTAAGAGCTACAGGGTTCTTAGCTGCAATAGTAGTAATGCCCGGCTTAATCTGCTCA
>JALQST010000576.1 GCA_023264315.1 Nodosilinea sp. BSH.14 | reverse complement strand
CATCATCCTTTTCATCGACGAGATCCACACGCTGGTCGGTGCCGGCGCGGCCGAAGGAGCGATCGACGCCGCCAGCATCTTGAAGCCGATGCTCGCGCGCGGCGAACTGCAGACGATCGGCGCGACCACTCTCGACGAGTACCGCAAGCACATCGAGAAGGACGCCGCCCTCGAGCGTCGATTCCAGCCGGTCAAAGTCGAAGAGCCCACCGTGGCTCACACCATCGAGATCCTGAAGGGTGTGCGCGACAAGTACGAGTCGCACCACCGTGTGACCATCACCGATCAGGCGCTCGTCGCGTCGGCCAACCTCGCCGACCGGTACATCTCCGATCGCCATCTGCCCGACAAGGCCATCGACCTGATCGACGAAGCCGGTAGCCGTCTGCGCATCAAGCGCATGACCACTCCTCCCGATCTGAAGGAGATGGAGACCAAGCTCACCGAGATCCAGGAAGCCAAGAAGCGCGCCGTCGAAGAGCAGAACTACGAAGAGGCGAGCCGTCTTCGCGACGAAGAGAAGCAACTCCAGACCGAAAAGGCCGACAAGGAAGCCGAGATCAAGGCGTCGGGCGTCGACCTGTTCGACGAGGTCGACGAGGAGTGCATCGCCGAAGTGCTGAGCATCTGGACGGGTATTCCGGTCTACAAGCTCACCGAAGAAGAGACGCAGAAGCTCCTCAACATGGAAGCCGAACTCCACAAGCGGATCAT
>JALQST010000575.1 GCA_023264315.1 Nodosilinea sp. BSH.14 | reverse complement strand
TTCCAGCCGGTGATGGTGGGCGAGCCCTCGGTCGTCGACACGATCGAGATCCTCAAGGGCTTGCGGGAGCGATACGAGCAGCACCACCGTCTCAAAATCAGCGATGAGGCCCTCGTGGCGGCCGCCACCCTGGGCGACCGCTACATCAGCGACCGCTTCCTGCCCGACAAGGCCATCGACCTGATCGACGAGGCCGGCAGCCGGGTGCGCCTGCTCAACTCCAAGCTGCCGCCGGCCGCCAAGGAGGTCGACAAGCAGCTGCGCGGCGTCCAGAAGGAGAAGGAGGACGCCGTCCGCCAGCAGGACTTCACCAAGGCCGGTGAACTCCGCGACAAGGAAGTGGAACTGCGCGATCAGATCCGCTCGATTCTCCAGGCCCGCCGCGACGACGAGCCCTCCACCGGCCCCGCCGAAGCCGATTCCCCCATGCTGCTGGCCACACCGGCCGGCGAGGGCGGCAGCGACGAGGCCCGCTCCCCCCTGGTCACCGAGGAGGACATCGCCCAGATCGTCGCCTCCTGGACCGGCGTGCCGGTGCAGAAACTCACCGAGAGCGAGTCGGTGAAGCTTCTCAATATGGAGGAGACCCTGCACCAGCGCCTGATCGGCCAGGACGAAGCGGTCAAGGCTGTCTCTCGCGCCATCCGCCGTGCCCGCGTGGGTCTGAAGAACCCCAACCGACCGATCGCAAGCTTCATCTTCTCCGGCCCCACCGGCGTGGGCAAGACGGA
>JALQST010000574.1 GCA_023264315.1 Nodosilinea sp. BSH.14 | reverse complement strand
CCAGCGGCGGCAGGCCGAAGCCCTCGCTCACCCCCCGACTCCGCCAGTAGTCGGCGGAGTCGTAGAGGACGACGGCCGCACTGTTGAACAGATCCACGAGATCGTCCACCCAGCCGCTCTGCACCTCCACCCGCAGCCCCCGGCGGCGCAGGGCCGGCACCAGCTGCGCCAGCACGTAGCGGCTGTTCTTGCGCACCTGCACCAGGACGTCGATGGGGCGGCCGACACCCGCGGGGGCCGCCCGGTTGCCCCGCTCCAGCCACCGGGGCTGCAGCGCGTTCGGCACCAGGAACAGGGGGTGGCGCGGGGCCCGGTCGCCCCAGTAGCCGAGGGTGTTGCGGCTCACCGCCAGCACCGGCACCCCGGGCGGCAGGGAAAAGCCATAGCCGCTGCTGTGGGCGTGGTAGGCCATGGGCCGGCCCCGCAGCTGCCGCATCAGGCGGGGCACATCGAACCCCCAGCTGACGATCCAGAGAACATCCCCGGGGGCCGGCTCCCGGGCCAGCAGGTCGGTCAGGAACGGGTGGTCGGGCTCCCGCTGGCGGTAGGTGACCACCTGGGTGGGGGTCAGCTGGGAGGTGAGCCGTGCTGTCTGCAGTTCCACCAGAAGACCGCCGCCGCGGAAGCGGCCGGTGGTGCCGGGAAGCAGGAAGCGGACTGGGCGCACGCGGTTCGGAGGGGCGGCGGCCGACGCCGGCCCGGCAAACCTAGGCGGGCACGGCCTCGGTGCTGC
>JALQST010000573.1 GCA_023264315.1 Nodosilinea sp. BSH.14 | reverse complement strand
ATCTCTACATTGGCGACCGCTGCGTCGATGCCCTGCCCTCCAAGGATCGGGATATCGCCATGGTGTTTCAGTCCTACGCGCTGTATCCCCCCATGACGGGGTATGACAACATGGCCTGTAGCCTGGAGTTGCAGGGGATCCGCAAGGGCGAGATTCAGCAGCGGGTGCAGCGGACGGCGCAGCAGATGGGCCTAGACAATCTGCTCCAGCGCAAACCGAAGGAACTCTCCGGCGGGCAGCGGCAGCGGGTGGCAGTATGTCGGGCGATTGTCCGCCACCCGGCGGTGTTTTTGATGGATGAACCCCTCTCGAACTTGGATGCCCAACTGCGGGGGCAGGCCCGCACCGAAATCAGCCAACTCCACCGAGACCTAGGCACCACCGTCATCTACGTTAACCTGAGTTCGGGTTAAGCAGCGGGCGGGAGAGCGAAGTCAAGATGGAGGGAAGGCTTTTTCGGTTGGTGGCCGTAGGCAATCAACCCACAGACGACATTGACCATGAAATTGACGGGACTGCGATGCCTAGAGTGCTCAATCTGGGAGATGTTCTTGAACTGGTCAATGATGGTTTCGACAATGGCGCGTTTGCGGGCGATCAACTTGTCGGTGAGCCGCATCAGATGGTTTTTCATGTTGCGTCTGGGCTTGGCAAAGAACTGGATGCCATAGGTTTCAAAGAGTCGCTCTGCCAGGGGCTTGGAGACATCCCCTCGGTCAGCAAACACCTTACCA
>JALQST010000572.1 GCA_023264315.1 Nodosilinea sp. BSH.14 | reverse complement strand
TCCAGCTATCCAACCCTCGCTGGATACTCACGCTATCCCAGCCCAGGGCTCTTTCCGTCTTCCGGGCTGAGCCGTCACAATGTTGCCAAGCAGGCTTGTAACCTTTTGTGCTTGCTCTAAATCACTTTGCATTTGGGCACCTCGAAAAATACAAATTTTCGTGGGAGTGGATACGGGATTTCAGTGGTTTCAGGCTTTTCAGGTTCGCAATATGGCAATTAATCGAGGTGCCCATGGCAAAATTCTCAGCGTTGATGTTGATAAAATTTAAGTCTTCGATGTATTGCGATTAACCAAAAGTATTCATCTGAATCAATTTTCAGGTGGCAAAGGTGGGTTCTAGATGAGTGATGATATCCTCTTGATCAATGCCGTTTGCAATTAGGATTTGAGTCAGGCTTTCCTCGAAGTTGTCTTCTTCGATGATGATCTTGTGGTCTACTAAGCGGGCATGGAATAGAATGGTGTCCATCCAGGTTTGTTTGTTCCAGCCTGTAGCGAGTACTAGGAAGTGGCCAGATTCGGTATCGCAAACGGGATAGAGTTTGATGGCCTGTAGTCGGGGTTGATTAACTACGGCTTCTTGCAAGGTCTTTTTTAGGATGTCTGCGTAGTTTAAGGTCTGGCTCATGGCAAAAGTACTCTACAATTCAGATGTTATCAAGCAGTGTTGTCGCCTGTCTGTAATTTTAAGGATACGGGTCTTCTTGGGCGGCTATTAATTCGTATAACTCG
>JALQST010000571.1 GCA_023264315.1 Nodosilinea sp. BSH.14 | reverse complement strand
CTAGGATAGATCGTAGCCCCTTGTAGCGTTACCGGCATTGCAGGGTTGTCCTAGGTCATACGGGTTTCGTTTTGCCTTATCTCGCCACCTTACTTTGCATCCCCTTGTTTACCCGTCTTGATCGCGATTGCTAACCTAGTAGCTTGTTACACGAATCAGTCTAGAACACCAAGGTTCGCTTGCTCTGTATGGTGTCGCCTTATTCCAAAGCGCTTACCGTATGACTTTTGAATGATCGCCTAGCGTTTGTGGGGACTACTGTCGCCCTTTGCTAGGGGTTGCAGGGCGTTACCTACTTGGTAAGGTAGAGACTACTGTCGTCTGCCTTGGTATCTATTGTACGGGTTTTTTGATGTTTTTTATTAGGACAAACCCTAATTTTGTAAATTCTTTTTGATCTGTACCGCTATTGCCACAATGCCTCTAAAACGCGTCAGAACGCTCACCACGCCGTTTTTACCCCTCACCCATACCTACCCCTTCAAAATAGTTATCCCGCGTTTCAGTGGATATCTCATAATGTGAAATAGACTGAACAACTTATGCACAGCCCTGTGGATAACTTTATAGCCTGCTCTGTGTCGTGTGTGTGACAGCGTGACAGCCTGAAATGATGTTATAGCCTGCCGCATCGACTCTCACACATGGTCTTATAGAAGACTGCTAAAACTCTTATGTCTTATAGAAGACTGCTGAAACTCTTATGTCTTATACAAGACTGCTCTTATGTCTTATA
>JALQST010000570.1 GCA_023264315.1 Nodosilinea sp. BSH.14 | reverse complement strand
TTGGCCGTTCACCCTGAGCCTGTCGAAGGGTGAAAAGGCGGTGAAAAGGCTTCGACAGGCTCAGCCTGAGCGGTATTGTATTCGCCAGCCTAGTCATACTGAGAATTGCTGATGTCGCTTAGACCTGTGGGCCATAGCGGGCAACGGCATAGCCATGAGCTTCCAGTTCTTCCAGATCGGGAAGGGGCGGCAGGGTGAGGCTGGCCTTTTCATATTTGCGGCGCAGGGCGAGGCCGATGAGGTAATCGGCAAAGTGGGGATTTTTGGGCAGCAGAGAACCATGCATATAGCTACCGAAAACGTTTTTGTAGCGGGAACCTTCGTATTCAGCGGTGGCGTTGTTGCCAAATCCGGCGATAGTTTTCGCGAGGGGTTCCACGCCTTCACCCAAAAAGGTTTGGCCAGAGTGGTTTTCAAAGCCAACTAGGGTTTTGGGGATGATCTGGGATTCGCTAGTCTGGGAATCAGCCGCCTGGGGGTTGGCATAGAGACTCTGTATTTCCTGGTACATGGCGGCAGGAATTTCTGCGACTAGGTTGCCAATGCAACGCTGTTTGACCTCGGTGCCGGGGGCCTTGGTGTTGACGTTGATGATCCCCAGTCCTGGCGTTTCCTGGCCATTGCCCATCAAAAAAGTATTACCCATCAATTGATAGCCACCGCACACGCCTAAAAACACCACCCCCGCCTCGGTATCGGCTTTGATGGTATCGGCCTTGAGCTGGTGAAAGTCCTCCACC
>JALQST010000056.1 GCA_023264315.1 Nodosilinea sp. BSH.14 | reverse complement strand
ATTGCCATTTGGCGACCTTCAAGAGGCTAGAACCCTTGAGATCGCGTTGCCACTCCCAGAAGAATCTGTATTTTTCGAGGTACCCGCTAATAAGTGTGACTCATAGAGCCTCTTTTAATCTGATATCTGAGTAACAAAGTCTTGTTTTTGCTGTGATTTTTGTGAGCTTAAATACCTCAATATCTCACCAATGCTTGTCGGTATTCCCCTAGAGAGAGAATTCCTCACCAGTCTTACCCCTAGCACCTCCGCCATGGCGGAGGTGGCAGCGGCCCACAATGACCCACCTTACCCCTGGGTTGGGCAGACGGCCAACCTTAGGACGGTGCCATTCCTATAATATATTTACATACACACATTGTTACATCCGAGTCAGTCTTAGGATTCTAGTGTGCCAAGATCGGTTAGTCCGGGCATACTATAGGGAATTCTTCGACCCCTTAGCCGAATTCGCTGAATTCTAAAGACCACCATGTCTACAACGCCCCCTAAAGTTCTGCAACTGGCCAGGCAAGGTCAACCTAACGCCATCGCCGCGCTCATGAACCAGCACCTAGAGAGCAAAGGTATCACGGCCTATGTGGCCCAGCAGGGGAACCTGCTGCAGGTGGTCTTGGAAGCATCCGGCGTTCCGGCCCAAAGCAAACTGGTGAACTATGTCAAAATGGGCATTTCTGGGCTTGGGCTAACGACGGTAGATCACCTCAGCGTCAGTGGCAAACAACAGGGGAGTACCGACTCCGCTTGGACAGAAATGGTGCAAATGCGGGAAGGGGCACCGCCGCCAACAGATATCCTAGGCACAGAACTGGATGGGCTAGACTTCGACGCCGTAGACAATGCTTTAGATATAGATGATGACTTCAATCTAGATCTTCCCGATTTGGATCTAGGGCTGGCGGATGAGGCTACGAATAATGACCTCAACTTCGACGTAGATCTCCTAGAGAACGCCCCCGTTGACTTGGATTTTGGTGCTGCCAAAACCACGAATACCACCAACGATGCTGAACCCGCTATTTTCAACGGTGGGTCCAATTTGGATTTAGGAATTGAGTCTACGGAAGACAGCGGCTTTGATTTGGACTTAGGATCTGAACCCACGGAAGATATCGGATTCGACTTAGACCTAACCGAGAGCGGCGAAGAATCGGTTGTCGAGGAAGGCGCGTTCAGCCTGGATTTAGGAGAAGCCCCCCTTACAGAAGAGATGGGTGTAGATTCTGAGCTAGAAGCCTTAGCACCCATGGATTTGGGCTCTCTCGACTTAGAAGAAGACCTCTGGGGAGATCCTGGAACGACCGAAGAGTCCGAATCATCAGCTTTTGCGACACCTGACGTAGCTGAACCCGAATTTTCCTTGGATAATACGAGTTTTGAAACCGAGGCTCTAGGCGAAGATGCGTTTGAGTTACCTGACCTTAACGAAGAAGCCCTAACCGAAGAATTGCCCTTTGGCACAACGGGCTTTGAAGAGGAAGCTTTAGGCGTGGACAGCAGCTTTGAAGTGACTGACCTTAACGAAGAAGATCTCACTGAAGAATCACCCTTTGGCGAAACGGGATTTGAAGCTGAGGATTTAGGCGAAGAAGGTAGCTTTGAAATCCCTGACTTTGGCGAAGAATTACTGGCCGAGGAATCACCCTTTAGCGAAACGGGATTTGAAGCTGAGGATTTAGGCGAAGAAGGTAGCTTTGAAATCCCTGACTTTGGCGAAGAATTACTGACCGAGGAATCACCCTTTGGCACAACGGGATTTGAAGAAGAATCTTTAGGCGTGGACAGCAGCTTTGAAGTGCCCGACTTTGGCGAAGAAGCCCTCACCGAAGAATCCCCCTTTGGCGTAACGGGATTTGAAAACGATGTCTTAGACGCAGACAATAGCTTTGCTCTTCCTAATTTTGAGGACGATCTCCCAGGGGAAACCTCGCTGTTCGGCTTGGTGGACACGGAGGACGCAGTTGTGGCTGATACGGGGTGGAGTGAAGCATTAGGAGACGTTCCTGAAACGGCGGATAGAGGGGACTGGGCGGATGTGTCTGAGGAGGTTCCCCAGGAAGAGGCCGACCTGGCGGGGCTAGGATTGGCGGCGGCGGGGCTAACTACTACGACCTGGGATGCCGAGCCGGAAGAACAGGCTGCAAGACCGTTGGAACCTGATACGGAAGCCTTGACTGACGACATGGAGCCCTTGGATAGCGAGGCCGTTGACGCGCCTGAAGAGGAGTTCAGTTTGGAATCGCCCTTGGCGGAGGAAACGTTCGAGGGAAGCCTGGAACCGGAGGAGGAGTTGGCTCCCATTGCCTGGAACGAGGAAGACCTCACCTCTGGTGCGAAGGGAAATGGGGAATCGGCCTTGGGGGGGGCGGCCTTGGGGGGGGCGGCCTTGGGGGGGGCGGCCTTGGGGGGCGACAACACCAACGGCTTCCACCAGGACGAGGCGACCGATGACGCCGATGATGCCGACGACTTCATTCACAAGTTTGCTCCAGTGTCGCCGGAGGAAGTGGATCAGTGCACTCCCGGCAAGGCGGGGGCAAGGTCTAGCCTCAAGCTGATTGTGGCCCTTGGGGCGGGAACTTTGGCGCTACTGCTGGCGGTGTTTGGTGTTACCACGCTGCTGGGCCAAATGCGTCAACCCGATGGGCCAGTGACACCTCCCCTGATGGAAACTCCGATCTCCCCCGATGACGGCACAGCACCACCCACGGAACCACCGGGATCGCCCAATCCCTTCCGGGATGCAGTGAATGCAGCCACCCAGGCTTCCCAGTTGACCCAAACCGCCAGCACTAAGGAGGAATGGCAAGCGGTGGCCGATGGTTGGCAGCAAGCCATGACCCTGATGCAGCAGGTACCCGCATCTGACCCGAACTATGCCATCGCGCAGGATCGGGCGGTGGGCTATCAGCCCAACTTGGCCTATGCCCAGCAAAAAGTTCAGCAGTTCCCATAGGGCGAGTAAAAGGCGAGTAAAATAAGACGGTTGTATTCAGCCCAAAGCCTTGATTGAACGCTATACCCTGCCCGAAATGGGCAACCTCTGGACGGATGACTATAAATTTAAGACCTGGTTGCGGGTGGAAATCGCCGTGTGCGAAGCCCAGGCGGAACTAGGCTATATTCCCAAGGAGGCGGTAGAGGAGATCAAGGCGAAGGCAAAGTTCGATCCCAAGCGTATTCTCGAAATTGAGGCCGAGGTGCGCCATGACGTGATCGCCTTTTTGACCAACCTGAACGAATACGTGGGCGACGCAGGTCGCTACATCCACCTGGGCATGACCAGCTCTGACATGCTGGACACCGCCCTGTCCCTGCAAATGGTGGACAGCCTCCAGGTGATCATGGTGCATGTGGAGAACCTGATCCAAGCCATCCGCTACCGCGCCCAGGAGCACCGAGACACGGTGATGATTGGCCGCTCCCACGGCATCCACGCCGAGCCCATGACCTTTGGCTTTAAGCTGGCGGGTTGGCTGGCGGAAATGCTGCGCCACCGCGAACGCCTCACTCACCTGCAAGACACCATTGCCGTGGGCAAAATCTCCGGGGCCGTGGGCACCTACGCCAACATCGATCCCAACATTGAAGCCCTTGCCTGTCAACACTTGGGACTGCGGCCCGACACCGCCTCCACCCAGGTAATCTCCCGCGACATCCATGCCGACTTTATGAATGCCCTGGCCCTGCTGGGAGCCTCCATCGAGCGGTTTGCCGTGGAAATTCGCAACCTCCAGCGCACGGACGTGCTGGAAGTGGAAGAATTTTTCTCCAAAAAGCAGAAGGGGTCTTCCGCCATGCCCCACAAGCGCAACCCCATTCGGTCGGAACGCCTAACGGGGATGGCCCGCATCCTGCGCGGCAACGCCATGGCCGCCTTGGAAAACGTCGCCCTCTGGCACGAGCGAGACATTTCCCACAGTTCCGTGGAGCGGGTGGCCCTGCCCGATAGCTGCATCCTCACCCACTTTATGCTGGTGGAAACCACCGAACTGGTAAAGAATCTGCTGGTCTACCCTGAGAACATGGCCCGTAACATGAACGTCTACGGTGGCGTGGTGTTCAGCCAGCGGGTGATGCTCTCCCTGGTGGAAAAGGGGCTGGCCCGGGAAGACGCCTACGCCATCGTGCAAGCCTGCGCCCACACCGCCTGGAACACCGATGACGGCAACTTCCGTTACCGGATCAGCCAGGATGAGCGGGTGAAAGCCCACCTCTCCGATGCCGACATCGAGGCATGTTTCGACCCCAACCACCACCTACGCAACCTCGATCAGGTCTACCAACGCTTAGGCATCTAGGCCAAGGCTCGCGAGATTCCCCTCCCGCGCCTTCATCCGTAACCCCGTAGGGGCGAGGTTCCCTCCCTCGCCCTGATAAAGCGTTAGGCCCGTCGCCCGCTTGAGTATGATTCGTTCTACGGGTTCCATCGTTCCTTGGCTCCGTTACCCTGTCAGCTTCGGCGGATAGGGCGCTTTTTTCCGGTTGGTCATTTTCTCTAAAGGTCTTGGCGTGTTGCTATGAAAACCGTTATCCCCGTTCCTCTGCCCGATTCTCCCTACGACATTGTGGTAGCTAACCAAGGGTTAGAACAGGTGGGAGCCTGGTTAGCCCATCCCAATAAGCCCCTGATAAAGCCCGGTCAACGCCTGCTGCTGGTGTCCAATCCAGCCATTTTCCGCCACTACGGGGAAACGGTAGTGGCGGCCCTCACCCAGGCTGGCTATGCGGTGCAATACTGTCTGCTGCCCGCTGGCGAGCGCTATAAAACCCTAAAGTCCATCCAAACCCTCTACGATGCCGCCCTAGCGTTCCGGCTTGAACGGCAATCGGCCATGGTGGCCCTAGGGGGCGGCGTCATTGGTGATATGACTGGATTTGCGGCAGCCACCTGGCTACGGGGCATCCGGTTTGTGCAAATTCCCACCTCCCTGCTGGCCATGGTGGATGCCTCCATTGGCGGCAAAACCGGGGTAAACCATCCCCAGGGCAAAAACCTGATTGGGGCTTTCCACCAGCCCCGCCTGGTGGTGATTGATCCCATCGTGCTCAAGACCCTTCCCCCTCGGGAATTTCGGGCCGGGATGGCCGAGGTGATTAAGTATGGCGTCATTTGGGACGCGGAACTCTTCGCCGCCCTAGAATCCGCCGAACGGCTGGATCAATTCCGCTTCCTCAGCGACGACCTGCGCCACCAAATCCTCACCCGATCCTGCCAAGCCAAGGCCGCAGTCGTCTCCCAGGACGAAAAAGAAGCCGGACTGCGGGCCATCCTCAACTATGGCCACACCATCGGCCATGCGGTGGAAAGCCTCACCCACTACCGAGGCGTCAACCACGGGGAAGCCGTGGCCATTGGTATGGTTGCCGCTGGTCACATCGCCACCCTGTTGGGCTACTGGAGCAAAGAGGACGCCGCCCGTCAGCATCAGTTGATCGAAAAAACCGGCCTGCCCGCCGCCATCCCCGCTGCCCTCCAGGATGAGGACATTCTGCACCTCCTCCAAGGCGACAAAAAGGTGGAGGACGGCCAGGTGCGGTTTGTGCTGCCCCAGGGCATCGGAGCGGCCATCGTCACCGGAGATGTCACCCAAGAGGTGATCTATGCCGCCCTGGCCGCGAGCCGAAAGTAACCCCCCAGCCGCCTCCCCACCCCGAGTTCCCAAAGAACCACCGGCAACCCATCCTCACCTAGACCGTCTGGCGGGCGGGGATGGCATCGATGGCCTGGGGCAGGGGTTGGCTGTAGAGATAACCCTGGGCTTCGTGCACCGGCACCGTCACTATGCCCCCATCGTTTCGGGAATCTCTGCCTACCTATGGGAAAGTTAACCCACAGCGGCTAGGGCGCGAGGCTCAGCATTTTGTCGGGGGAATAGGTGACTTCCTTCACGGTGCCGAGTTGGCCCAGGGGTACCCCTTGCTGATTGTTGTAGCTCACGACGACGGCCCCGGCGTTGCCAGCTCGAATGGTCAAGGCTTGATTCGCCGTCCAGAGTCGGCTGTCTCCGGGTTGGAGGATGCCCTCAAATTGGGTACTACCGTCGGCGGTGACACGCATCCACGATTGATCCGTGAGAGTGGTTTTAACCGCAATTGGGGAATTGGGCTCGCTCACCTGGGGAGGGGCAGGGGGGGGGGCGGGAACCGCTGGGGCCGTGGGAGATTCCACCGAATTCAGGGGTTCGAGGGGGGGCAGAAAGGTGTTCTCTGGGGCCGTTTGCCGGAGCACACGGGACAACCCACTCACCGCCGCCATCAGCACCACAAAGTAGGCGGCATAGAGGTGCAGGGGGCGCAGTTGGGCAGCGGGGGAGTCTTTCCAGGATCGTACCTTGGCCCGGGTCGGGGTAAAAAATTGGCTGGCTAGGGTTTCCCCATCTAGCCCGAGGGCATCGCCGTAGCGCCGTAGCAGCCCCCGAATATAGACAGGTTCTGGCAAGCCCATCAGGTTGCCCTGCTCGATGGCGTTGAGAAGACTGGCCCGAATCAACGTTTTGCTGGCCATGGTCTCTAGGGAATAACCCTGATCCTGCCGAGCCGTCTGTAACAAGTTTCCTAACTCAGTGAGCTGGCTATGGTACAGGCTGTTAGAGTCAACCGACTGTTTTGTCTTCATACAGGGAGCATTCACTAAAACGGCGACGTACCAGCTAAGACCTGGGCGGATAGCCGTGGAGGTATCGGATCAACTTCCGACTCAGCTAATAATGCCCTAATTTCGGCTTCAGATAAAGATCGGTAAGCCCCCCTTTTAAGCTTTCCTAACCTCACAGACCCCACCGCCAGCCGATGCAGGCGCAATACCCGATGGCCGAGCGCTTCGGCAACCCGGCGAATTTGGCGGTTGCGGCCCTCCCATAGGGTAATGGCCAAGTCGGTGTGATCGGGGCTGGAGGATCCTAGCCGTTCCACCACGGCGGGGCGGGTCAGGCGACCCTCTAAGCACACCCCCTCTTGCCACTGGGACAAGGTCTCCGGCGCAACCTGTCCGGCCACGCGCACCCGATAGTGCTTGGCTAAATCGTGTTTGGGATGGGTGAGACGGTAGGTAAAGTCGCCGTCATTGGTCAAAATCAGGACACCGCTAGAGTAGGTATCGAGCCGCCCCACGGGGTGCAGCCCCAAGGCTCGCAGATCAGGGGGCAGGGCATCGAGCACCGTGGGACGCCCTTCCGGATCGGCGCAGGTGGACACCATACCGAGGGGCTTATGCAGGAGCAGATAGCAAAGCTGGGGTCGCGGCTGGGGCATCAGAGGCCGATCATCCACGGTGACGCGATCACGCTCCAGGTCTACCTTTTGGCCCAGGTGAGCGGGCACCCCATTCACCTGAACCCGCCCCGCCGCAATCCACGCCTCCGCCCGACGACGGGAAGCAAGGCCGTGTTGGGCTAAGAGTTTTTGCAGACGCTCTGCCATGGAAAGAGCCTTAAGGATGGACAAAACCGACACCCCATTATAGCAACTGCGCCATAAGTATAAATTCCTGACGTCGTGGCCATCTTCAGTAGATTACAAACCCCGCTTCGGCTGCGATCTGAACCTCACCCTAAATCCCTCTCCCTGGGGGAGAAGGCCTTTGATGCCCTTCCGGCTCCCCTCTCCTGGGAGGAGAGGGGCTGGGGGTGAGGTCGTCCACGGGCGCTGTCTGGGCCGGGATGCCGTACCGCTGGTTTCAGAAAGGGCTAGGGTACAAAGGGTTAGGCTCTGCCGAGGCTGCGGTAGGATTAGCCCAATCCCCGTTTTGCTTGCCCCAAGCGATGGGGGTTCCCAGGTTGGACATTTCCACCGCTGGGGATCCAACCCCTGGGCCTTCTACCTTTTTACGTTCTACTTAACTTGCCTTCCATACGTTTACCTTCACGGTTGGATTTCAACGTTGTTCTTGGTGCCCCCCATGACCCTTAGTGACGCTCTGCAAGCGGTTCGCCAGCGCGACCGCGCCTATCTATCGGGCCAAAATCCCTACGAACACCTCCAGGCCATCCACGAAATTTGGCCCATCGTGGCGGAAAAGTACAGCGATATTCTGGCCCTAGATGACCCCCACTATAAACCCGCTGCCAAGCTGACCTACTGGGAACTGGGGGAGGCGATTCGCACCTTTGCCAGTGGCTTGCAGGTGTTGGGCATTGAGAACCGTGCCCACGTGGCCCTGTTTGCCGATAACAGCCACCGCTGGCTCATTGCCGACCAGGGGATTATGACCGCCGGGGGCATGGATGCCGTGCGCAGTGGCACCGCCGAAACCGAGGAACTGCTCTATATCGCCGAACACAGCGAAAGCACGGTGCTGGTGGTAGATAATGCCGCCCTCCTGAAGCGGCTGCGGTCTCGGTTGGATGCCCTACCGATTCCCCTGGTGATTTTGCTTTCGGATGAGGAACCCCCCGCCGATGAACGGCTGAAAATCCTGAATTTCAGTCAACTGATGGCCCTGGGCAAGGATCATCCCTACACCCCTGTCACCATGAAGCCGGAGGACTTGGCGACGCTGATCTACACCTCCGGCACTACGGGCCAGCCCAAGGGGGTGATGCTCAGCCACCGCAACCTGCTACACCAGATCAACACCCTGCGGTCGGTGGTGCAGCCGGAACCGGGGGATCGGGTGGTGGGGATTTTGCCCTCCTGGCACAGCTTTGAGCGCACGGCGGAATACTTTTTGCTCGCCAATGGGTGCAGCCAAATTTACAGCAACATTCGCCACCTCAAAACTGACCTGAAGAGCACCAAACCCCAGTACATGGTCGGCGTCCCCCGCCTGTGGGAATCCATCTACGAAGGGGCGCAGCGGCAGTTTCGGGAGCAAAGCGCAGGCAAACAAAAGCTGATCTTCACCTGCTTTGGCTTCAGCGAGCGCTATGTCACCCACCTCTGGCGCTACCAAGACATGAAGCTCGACGCCCCCAACCTCTCGACGGTGGAGCGACTCACCTCTGGCCTTGCGGCTCTAGCCCTGTGGCCCCTGCACCAGGTCGGCAAAGCCCTGGTCTACGGTAAGGTGCGCCAAGCCACCGGGGGCGAAGTGAAGCAACTGATCAGCGGTGGCGGTTCCCTGGCACGGCACATTGACAGCTTCTTTGAAATCATCGGTGTACCCCTGCTGGTGGGCTACGGCCTGACGGAAACCGCCCCGGTGCTCTCCGCCCGTCGCCCCTGGAGCAACCTGCGCGGGGCCGCCGGACAACCCATCCCCTTCACCGAAATTAAGGTGGTGGATTTGGAAACCCGCCAAGAAGTGCCCCAGGGTAGCCAGGGCCTCGTCCTGGCACGGGGGCCACAGGTGATGGAGGGCTACTACCGCAACCCCGAAGCCACCCAAAAGGCCATCGACCCCGAAGGCTGGTTCGACACCGGCGACCTAGGCTGGATTAGCAAAGACGGCAACGTGGTGCTGACCGGGCGGGCCAAGGACACCATCGTCCTCACCAACGGCGAAAACATCGAACCCCAGCCCATCGAAGACGCCTGTATCCGCAGTCCCTACATCGACCAAATCATGGTGGTGGGGCAGGATCAGCGATCCCTCGGTGCCCTGGTGGTGCCCAATCTAGACGCCCTGCAAGCCTGGGCCGCTAGTCAGTCCCTCTTCATCGCCATTCCAGGGGATGAAACCCCCGCCTCCCAAGGCATGGGCCCCATCACCCTAGAGGACGACCGGATTCAAAAGCTCCTGCGCGATGAAATGACCCGCCAGGTCAAAGACCGACCGGGCTATCGGCCCGACGACCGCATTGGCCCCTTCCGCCTGGTGCTGGAACCCTTCTCCATCGAAAACGGCCTGCTGACGCAAACCTTAAAAGTGCGTCGTCCCGTGGTGACAGAGCGGTATCGCGATATGATTGACGCGATGTTTGTATAGGCGGGGTTATGGAGGAGAATAAAGCATTGCTGCTCAAGCGCGTGGTCAGTATCAAAGCGGTGGTGACACCGCTGTGGAAGGAAGAAGCCCAAAAGCAACTGCAAAGCCAAATCAATCAAATTGATGGTCAACTTCAACAGTTGGAAATGCAGGGGCAACGGGTGGTGAGCGAACTACAAAAACAGGGCGAATCTGACCCTGACAATGGGGCCATTCAACAGCAAATCACCGAGGTGCAAAACCGCCTCAATCAAGATAAAAGCAAGTTGCTTCAGCAGAAAAACCAAACCCTCCAACAACTTCAACAGATCCAAACGCTGGAGATGGAAAGGGAAGTGGACCAGGGCAAAGTTGAAAGCTTCTTTAATGTTTCGGTGGGCGATAACCTGGTGCAAAAGCTTCAGGTGGAGATCCTCATTCGCGACGGTATCATCGAAGCCATTCGGGGCGAACTTTAACCCTACCAACGGTCTATTTCCGTCGCTATCGCTAGATCTATCCCAACGAGTTGTCGAGGATGAAATCGCCCGGGAACCCCATCGCTGACCCTCCTGAAGCCCAGATTGATCTCCCCCAAACCGCAGGGGGGCAGGGGGACACTATTGCCGCCATTGCCACCGCCATCGTGCCGCAGCAGGGCAGCGTTGGCATTGTGCGGTTGTCTGGAGTAACGGCCCTGGCCATTGCCAAGGCCATGTTTCGGGCTCCCGGTCAGCAGCCCTGGGAGAGCCACCGCATTCTCTACGGTTTCGTGACCGATCCCGCCACCGGGCACACGGTGGATGAGGCGTTGCTGTTGCTGATGCTGGCCCCCCGTTCCTACACCCGCGAAGACGTGGTGGAATTCCACTGCCACGGCGGCGTCATGGCCGTACAGCAGGTGTTGCAGGTGTGTTTGAACCAGGGGGCGCGGCTGGCCCAGGCGGGGGAATTTACCCTGCGGGCCTTTCTCAACGGACGCCTCGACCTCACCCAGGCGGAGGGGGTAGCGGACTTGGTGGCAGCGCAATCCACCCTGGCGGCGAGGACAGCCCTGGCGGGGGTGCAGGGCAAGCTCACCCAGCCGATCCGCGCCCTCCGTTCTCGCTGTTTGGATATGTTGGCCGAAGTGGAGGCCCGCATTGACTTTGAGGATGACCTGCCGCCCCTAGACGAGGGGGCTGTTCGGCAGACCTTGCAGGCCGTCCTGGCGGAAGTCACCACCCTATTGGCCACGGCGGAACAGGGGGAACGCCTACGCACGGGGCTGAAGGTGGCGATTGTGGGACGGCCCAATGTGGGTAAGTCTAGCCTGCTGAATGCCTGGAGCCGCACGGATCGCGCCATTGTCACCGACCTGCCAGGGACAACCCGCGACGTGGTGGAGTCGCACCTGGTGGTGGGTGGTATTCCGGTGCAGGTGCTCGATACGGCGGGAATTCGAGACGCCACCGACCAGGTAGAGCAGATCGGCATTGAGCGATCCCGACGGGCGGCCCAGGCCGCAGATTTAGTGCTGATCACCCTAGATGCCACGGCGGGCTGGACGGAGGCGGATCAAGCCCTCTACGACCTCGTCCAGGATCGGCCCTTAATCGTGGTGATCAACAAACAGGATTTAGTGGAGGGGACGGCGAAGATCTCGCTGCCCGACGCCACGATGGCCACCGTCTACACCGCTGCCGCCCAAAACCAAGGGATTGACGCCCT
>JALQST010000569.1 GCA_023264315.1 Nodosilinea sp. BSH.14 | reverse complement strand
AACGCCCAGATATATTGAATTTTATGGAAAGAAACTACGGACAATTCGGTATAAATTTCCGACCATTATTATCAGGCTCTGAAGTCAGCCCTATTCTAGACTCAACAGGTTTAACTGATTCTATAATTATTCATTCTAAAGATTTTTTTGGACTTCTGTAAGAAGAATAAACATAACTTTAAACAAAAAATTCTTAATTTTATTTATGAATTTCTTTGCCTATAAATAAGGAAAGAAAGAAATTCATAAATAAAACTATTTTTTCTGTTTCGTATCCCATTATTAAATAATTATATTTTCAAATTGTAATTAATATTTAATTTAAATATTTAATAATTTATTGACTAAAAAATTAAGTTTATTTTAAGTTTGGTATAATTATCTTTAGATTTAATTTTCACTTTCAAGTGATAAATAAAAAGTAATTTATGGATATTTAAAGAGAGTTTGATCCTGGCTCAGGATGAACGCTGGCGGTATGCCTAACACATGCAAGTCGTACGAGAGTTTTTAACTCTAGTGGCGGACGGGTGAGTAACACGTGAGAATTTGCCTTTAGGAGGGGGACAACAGTTGGAAACGACTGCTAATACCCCATATGCTTTAGAGTGAAATGGATTTATATTTATCCGCCTAGAGAGAAGCTCGCGCCTGATTAGCTTGTTGGTAAGGTAAGAGCTTACCAAGGCGACGATCAGTATCTGGTTTGAGAGGACGATCAGACACACTGGAACTGAGACACGGTC
>JALQST010000568.1 GCA_023264315.1 Nodosilinea sp. BSH.14 | reverse complement strand
GTGGTAAGTTTTTAATAGACTATAACTTAAGTTATTTGTTTAAACATCATTGAAATACCACTCTTAAAACTTTTTTTTTACTCATTGCTTCAAGACAGTTTATAGTGGGTAGTTTGACTGGGGCGGTCGCCTCCTAAAATGTAACGGAGGCGTGCAAGAAGTAGACTCAAATTGAAAAACTCAATTTTAGAGCACAATAGCATATTGTTTGCTTGACTGGAAGATTGACAAATCAAGCAGGGATGAAAATCGGTTATAGTGATCCGGTGATTCTGCGTGGAAATGATCATCGCTCAACGAATAAAAGGTACGCCAGGGATAACAGGCTAATCAATCTTTAGAGACCCTATCGATGGATTGGTTTGGCACCTCGATGTTGGATTATCGCATCCTGGAGCTGTAAGTGGTTCCAAGGGTTTGGCTGTTCGCCAAGAAAGGCGGTACATGATCTGAGTTTAGAACGTTGTAAAACAGTTTGGTCCCTATCTACCGTAAGTGTAAAAAATTGAAAGGAGTAGACCCTAGTACGAGAGGACCGGGAAAAGTAAATCTCTGGTGAATCGATTGTTATACCAATAGCATCGTCGAGTAGCTACATTTATAATAAATAATCGCTGAAAGCATCTAAGTGAGAAATTAGCCTCAATACAAATTTTCTTAAAAATGTAATAGACTATTACATAGATAGGCTTGGTGTGTAAGAGTTGTAAGACTTTGAGCTAACAAGTACTAAAATAATTTTTAATG
>JALQST010000567.1 GCA_023264315.1 Nodosilinea sp. BSH.14 | reverse complement strand
ACCGTGTCTCAGTTCCAGTGTGTCTGATCATCCTCTCAAACCAGATACTGATCGTCGCCTTGGTAGGCCTTTACCCCACCAACAAGCTAATCAGACGCGAGCTTCTCTTCAGGCAGATAAATCTATTTCACTCGAAAGCATATGGGGTATTAGCAACCGTTTCCAGCTGTTATCCCCCTCCTAAAGGTAAATTCTCACGCGTTACTCACCCGTCCGCCACTAAAGTTAAAAACTTTCGTACGACTTGCATGTATTAGGCATACCGCCAGCGTTCATCCTGAGCCAGGATCAAACTCTCTTAAAATTTCCTTAAATTTTTATTTGTTAGATTTTGTAAAAAATCTGTTCGTGTGTCTGATTATTATTTTATCCTATAACAGGAAAGGAATTAAAAAAAGCAAAAAATAGGTTAATTGAATTTTTTAATAAAAATAAAAAAATATACTTTTATTACTTTATTTTTATTAAAGTAATAAAAGTTAAAATTCTTAAAAAATCCATTTATCTGTTGAATTTTCAATAAAATGCAAAAACATAAATTGTTTTTGATTCACAAATTGATTAATATCAGTAATATAATTACTACTCTCAGAAACGATATTTGTAGAAATATTTTTTACAGTTTCTACCGTGCTATTAAGACTAGTAGTGTCATGTTGTTTTTCATACATTTCTTTTAATACACGAGTTGGTAGAAATTCTATATCTAACTGCTTATAATTTTTTTGCATAAATTTAAGAATTTCT
>JALQST010000566.1 GCA_023264315.1 Nodosilinea sp. BSH.14 | reverse complement strand
CAGTCCATCCCGGTCCTCTCGTACTAAGGACAGCTCCTCTCAAATTTCCTACGCCCGCGACGGATAGGGACCGAACTGTCTCACGACGTTCTGAACCCAGCTCGCGTACCGCTTTAATGGGCGAACAGCCCAACCCTTGGGACCTGCTTCAGCCCCAGGATGCGACGAGCCGACATCGAGGTGCCAAACCTTGCCGTCGATATGGACTCTTGGGCACGATAAGCCTGTTATCCCCGGAGTACCTTTTATCCGTTGAGCGACGGCGCTTCCACTCGCTACCGCCGGATCACTATGCCCAGCTTTCGTTCCTGCTCGACCTGTCGGTCTCGCAGTCAAGCTCCCTTGTTGCCTTTACACTCTGCGCACGATTTCCAACCGTACTGAGGGAACCTTTGGGCGCCTCCGTTACATTTTAGGAGGCGACCGCCCCAGTCAAACTGCCCACCTGACACTGTTCGCTGCCCGGATTACGGCACAGCGTTAGAAGCCCGAAATATCCAGGGTGGTATCTCACTGGTGACTCCCCGGCAGCCACAGCCGCCGGTTCACAGTCTCCCACCTATGCTGAGCAGGACACATCAGACTCCAATATCAGGATGCAGTAAAGGTTCACGGGGTCTTTCCGTCTTGATGCGGGTACTCGGTATCTTCACCGAGACTCCAATTTCACCGAGTCCCTCGTTGAGACAGCGTCCAAGTCGTTACGCCATTCGTGCAGGTCGGAACTTACCCGACAAGGAATTTCGCT
>JALQST010000565.1 GCA_023264315.1 Nodosilinea sp. BSH.14 | reverse complement strand
CATTAAGGAAGGCACCGCCCAAAATCAGATCGTTGTCTATGATATGTATACCCGCTTCTTCCGGTGGGCTTCGGATAGATTGGGGCCAAACGGTAAGCTGTTAGTCATCTAAAATACACTAGCTAGATATCCGTCAAAGCCTTTTGGAAAGGACTCTGGAGAAAGGCACCATGCAATTTAGATGCACATCAGCTTATTATCGCCTTTATCACTAACCGATCTTTTATTGACTCTAAAACCTTTGATGGCTTTCGTAAGTGTGTTGATCGGGAGTTTGACTATGTTTACATTGTCGATACTCAGTCCGATGTGAGAAATAATCCTAAAATTTCTGGCACTAAGAATAATGTGTTTGGCATACAGGCTGGGATTGCTGTGATGTTTTTAGTCCGAAAACGGGAGGTTAAATAATCATGACAACTGAAACAAAGATTTTGGAGGCTGTTTCACAGATGCCGGAAACATTAAAACAAGAAATATTACACTATGCTCAATACTTGATTGAGAAGTATTCTCGAAATTCAGAAGAGCAGGAAGAATTGGAACAGCCGAAGCAAAAACGAGGTGGCTTTGGCATCCTTAAGGGCAAAATCTGGATGTCTGATGATTTTGATGAACCCCTTGAGGATATGAAGGAGTATATGTAAGCATGGATCTCCTGCTAGATACTCACGTTTTTATTTGGTACTTTCAAGGTAGTGACAAGATAAGCTGATGTGCATCTAAATTGCATGATGCCTTTCTCCAGAG
>JALQST010000564.1 GCA_023264315.1 Nodosilinea sp. BSH.14 | reverse complement strand
CTTAGGTCTCTCAGATGGCATTACCCTACCCTTATTCCTGGCCTTTGAATAGCTTTTCGCCAAAATGAGAATTGCTGTCTTGGTAGGCTTCCACCAGCAGCACTAAGCTGATGTGCATTTAAATTGCATTGACTATGTTTCCTTTATTTTTGATATTGCGATCCCAGTTGATGACAAGCTGCCCTTCGTTTAACAGGGTATGGACAAGTGCTTCTAGATCTTCAATCGACTCAAATAGACGATTGGCAATGAATTCCTTTGCAGAGTGCCAAACTAACTCGATTAAATTATAGTCTGGACTATAGGGTGGCAAAAACTCCAAAACAATGTTGGGCATCTCCTTCGCTATCTTCTCTAGAATTTCTGCCTTTTTATGAATGCTTGCATTATCTAAGATGATGAGAATCTTAGGGCCAATCTGCTCAAAGTCTTCGATACGTCTACCTTCTCCAGCCCATTCCTGTTTGACTTCGTCGTAAAAACCACGGAGGACGCTGAAAAAACTATCGCCAGTTCCCTTACTGATAAAATCAACAATGCGCTTCTTGTCAGATAGACGTACTCCTCCCATCACACTGAACCGACCTTTTCTTCTTTTCCCTGGAACCTTTTTCCGGCTCCCTTTCTTTGTCCAGGTTTTTCGTCTGTTGACTCTCAAACTAAACCCAGACTCGTCCCAAAACCATATCTGAAGACGCTCTGGGCTCTCTTTCGCAATACGTATATATTCTTCTAGCTTGGCCTTAAAGA
>JALQST010000563.1:238-754 GCA_023264315.1 Nodosilinea sp. BSH.14 | reverse complement strand
CCACCTCATAGTCGCCTTCGGGGTCGATGCCGTCCTTGCCCATCTCGGCCGCCCGCTCCAGCTGAGCGGCCACCTCGGAGGCCCGCTGATACTTCTCCTGCGGACGCTCGATCTGCCCGGAGATGATCAGCGGCGTGCGCGCCTCATCCACCAGGATCGAATCCACCTCGTCGATGATGCAGTAGTGGAAGTCGCGCTGCACCACATCGGCGATGTCATTCGCCATGTTGTCGCGCAGGTAATCGAAACCGAGCTCTGAGTTGGTGGCGTAGGTGATGTCGCAGCCGTAGTTGCGCTGCCGCTCGAACGGCGGCATGTCCTGCTGGATCAGACCCACCGACAGCCCCAGGAAGCGGTGGATCTGGCCCATCCACTCGGCGTCGCGGCGGGCCAGGTAGTCGTTGACCGTCACGATGTGCACGCCCCGGCCCGTGAGTGCATTGAGGTAGGCGGGCAGGGTGGCCACCAGCGTTTTGCCCTCGCCGGTCTTCATTTCGGCGATCTGGCCCTCGTGCA
>JALQST010000563.1:0-228 GCA_023264315.1 Nodosilinea sp. BSH.14 | reverse complement strand
GCCGGCCGGCCTCGCGCACCACGGCGAAGGCCTGAGGCAGGAGCTCGTCCAGCAGCTTGCGCTCGCGGGCCGTCACCGCCTCGGGACTGCCGCCAGCGGAGCGGGACTGCTCCAGTTTCTGGCGGAATTCACCGGTGAGGCCGCGCAGGTCGTCGTCGGAGAGGGGGGCAATCTCCTCCTCGAGCAGGTTGATGTCAGAGACCAGCGGCTGGTAGCGCTTCAGCTTGC
>JALQST010000562.1 GCA_023264315.1 Nodosilinea sp. BSH.14 | reverse complement strand
GGTTTCATTTCCTCCAATGCACTCCACACCACGTCGCCCGTGACACCGGGGATGAGAGGAACGGGGAAGCCAGCAAGCTCGGAAGTGCGTGCAGCCACCGGAGCGGCACTGAGGTGATGATCCTCAGGACCCTGGGGGCGCCCGAGATGACTGGCGATCACGACGGATGCTCCCCGTTCCGTGAGCCACTTGAGTGTAGGCAGAAAAGCCCGGATTCGCCCGTCATCAGTGATAGCGCCGTTGTCCAGTGGAACGTTGGCATCCACACGCAGGAAAACCAGGCGACCGTCTAGGTCGAGGGATTCCTCCAGAGTTGTAAGTGCCACTACTTAGAGTTGTGCCGCCATGTAGGACGCAAGGTCCACCAACCTGTTGGAGTAGCCCCACTCGTTGTCATACCAGGAGCTCATCTTGACCTGGTTGCCGATGACGCGGATGAGCCCGCCATCCACAATCGACGAATAGGGGTCACCCACGATGTCGCTGGAGACAATGGGCTCCTCGGTGTAGCGCAGAACACCCTTCCACGGGCCGTTGTCCGAAGCGGACCGGAACGCATCCTGCACCTGCTCCAGGGTTACCTCTTGCGAGGTTTCAACCGTCAGGTCCGTGATGGATCCTGTGGGGACGGGAACCCGGAGCGCGAAGCCATCGAGCTTCCCTTTCAACTCAGGGAGCACCAGACCGATGGCTTTTGCTGCACCAGTCGAGGTAGGAACGATGTTCACCCCAGCCGCTCGCGCACGACGGAGGTCACTGTG
>JALQST010000561.1 GCA_023264315.1 Nodosilinea sp. BSH.14 | reverse complement strand
GCCGGAAGTCCTCCTCGGCAATCGGGTTGTAGGCGATCAGGTTGACGTGGCTCTGGAAGCCCCGCAGCAGGCGCGCCAGGGCATCGGCCTGGCGGGGATGGTCGTTGAGGCCCCCCAGCAGGATGTACTCGAAGCTCACCCGCCGGCCAGTGATCGCCACGTAGTGGCGGCAGTCCTCCAGCAGGGCCTCGAGGGGATAGGCGTGGGCGGTGGGGATCAGCTCCTCCCGCAGCCGCTGGTCGGGGGCATGGAGGCTCACGGCCAGGGTGAACTGGGCCCGCCCCAGCCGCGACCGGGCCCGCTCGGCCAGGGTGGGCAGGGTGCGGGGCACCCCAACCGTGCTGACGGTGATCTGGCGCTGGGCCATGCCCAGATCGGCGCAGAGGCAGGCGATGGCCTCCAGCACGGCTTCGGTGTTCAGCAGGGGTTCGCCCATGCCCATGAACACCACATGAGAGGGGCGCCGGTCCATGGCTTCGCGGATGCTGAGCACCTGGTCGACGATCTCGTGCACCGCCAGGGAGCGCTGCAGGCCCCCCTTGCCGGTGGCGCAGAAGCGGCAGCCCATGGGGCAGCCCACCTGACTGCTGACGCAGACCGTCAGCCGGTCGCCGCTGGGGATGCCGACGGTCTCGAGGCTGAGGCCATCGGCGGTGGCCAGCAGCAGCTTGGTGGTGCCGTCCCGGGCGTCGCTGCGGTGCAGCAGGGTCGAGCGGCCGATGCCGGTGCCGCTCGCCGCCAGCCCCTCGCGCCAGGCCTTGGGCAGCACCG
>JALQST010000560.1 GCA_023264315.1 Nodosilinea sp. BSH.14 | reverse complement strand
TATCAGCAGCGGACGGGGTTAGAAGTGCGCTTCTACCAGGCCGGATCCTCGGAAATGTTCGGCAAGGTGCAGGAAATTCCCCAGAAGGAGACCACGCCCTTCTGGCCGCGCAGTCCTTACGGTTGCGCCAAGATGTTCGGTCACTGGGCCACGGTGAACTACCGCGAGAGTTACAATCTCTTTGCCTGCAGCGGCATCCTCTTCAACCACGAGAGCCCGCGCCGCGGCGAAACCTTCGTGACGCGCAAAATTTCCCGCGCGGTGGCCGCGATCAAGCTCGGGCTGCAAAAAGACCTCTACCTCGGCAACCTCGACGCCAAGCGCGACTGGGGTTACGCCCCGGAATATGTCGAGGGCATGTGGCGCATGCTGCAGGCCGACCAGCCCGACGATTACGTGCTGGCCACCAACGAAACCCATACCGTGCAGGAGTTTGTCGAAGTGGCCTTCGCGCACGCGGGGCTCGATTGGAAGGAATTTGTCAAATACGACGCCCGCTACGAGCGTCCGGCCGAAGTCGATCTCCTCATCGGCGACCCGGCCAAAGCCAAGAAGCAACTCGGCTGGGAGCCGAAGGTCCGCTTCAAGGAACTCGTCCAGATCATGGTCGATGCCGATGTCGAAATGCTTGAAGGCAAGGGCCTCGTCCACCAACATCAAGCCTAACCAACAGAAGAACCCGAAAGTTATGTCCAGAGTTTGCAGTGTCACCGGAGCCAAGCCCAAGCGCGGCTCGACCATCCATCGCCGCGGTATGGCCAAAAAGAAAGGCGGCGTCGGCCGTCACGTCACGGCC
>JALQST010000055.1 GCA_023264315.1 Nodosilinea sp. BSH.14 | reverse complement strand
CAGCAGATCGCGCTTGAGGATTTCCTCGGCCTGGGCAGCGGTAATTTTGAGGCCGGGGTAGACCTTGGGGTCGCCCGCAGCGGAGGTGTGACCATAGCCAATCGTCCAGGGTTCACCACCGGTGCCCGGATCGGAGTAGGCGGTGGTGGCCAGTCCTTCAAAGGCTTTGATGATGGCTAGGCCAGCGGCATTGATGCGGTTGGTGGCAGGGCTGGTGGTGGTGCCCACGGCGGATTGGGGCTTCGGTGGCGGCATCGGTTGGGGTTCGGGGGCTCCGGTGCCGATGGCCACGGTCATGGCGCGGGGGTAGTCTTCGCGGGCAAACCACGCCTTCAGGCTGGCAATGTTGACCACCTTGTCCTTCGGGTTGTTCTGGGAGGGGTATTTGGTGATGCGGGAAATCCAGTAGCCGCCCTGCATCAAATAAATGGCAATGTCCGTTTCCTTAATCCAGGTGCTCACGGGTGCGCTCCCCACTCCACATACCCGAAATTTACAATACTTTCCCAAACATGGGCCACGGACTTTGGAGAACGTTGGGGAAGGGCTACCGCGCAGGGCCAGCGTCAACGGTAACGATATAATGCCAACTGCAAGGATATGTTAAGTCAAAACCGGGCCTCAGGCCCAAAATGTCAGCCCCAGGCCTGCAAATACGGGGGAATGTAACACAAAGCCCAGACAGTCGGACAGTCTGTCGTTAAGATGGTCGGAGTATGCCCCTGGGCGCTATCCCCCCTAACCTATGGCTTTGCTCTCAGCGACCGCTGATCCGTCTTCGTTGTTGGTGTCTCCCACCCTTCGGCGTTTGTCCAATGGCCTTACCATCATTGCCGAACAAATGCCCCTGGATGCGGTCAACCTGAGTCTGTGGCTGCGGGTGGGGTCGGCAGTGGAAAGTGACGCCATCAACGGCATAGCTCACTTTTTGGAGCACATGATTTTTAAAGGCACTGCTGACCTGCCCTGCGGCGAATTTGAGCGGCGTATTGAGGAGCGGGGAGCCGTCACCAATGCCGCCACCAGCCAAGACTACACCAAGTACTACATCACCACCGCCCCCCAAGACTTCCGAACTCTGGCCCCGCTGCAAATGCAAATGGTGTTGAACCCCCGCCTCAGCGAGACGGACTTTGAACGGGAGCGGCCCGTGATTTTGGAGGAAATTCGCCGCGCCGAGGACAACCCCCGCCGCCGCACCTACGCCCGATCCATGGAGATCACCTTTGAGCGGTTGCCCTATCGTCGTTCGGTATTGGGGCCAGCGGCGGTGATTGAAACCCTGGCCGTAGACCACATGCGGGCTTTCCACAGCACCTGGTATCAGTCCCAGAGCATCACGGCGGTGGCCGTGGGCAATTTGCCCGTGGAGGAATTGATCGCCACGGTGGCCGAAGGGGTGGAACAAGCTACGGCCCAGCGTCCCCGTTTCCGTACCCCTTCCATCGACCAGTTTAGGCCCCTGCTGGACTATGACATGGAGCCGCCCTTCCCCACCGTTCAGCGGGTCATCCACACCGATCCCACCCTCACCCAGGCCCGCCTCACCCTCATCTGGCGAGTCCCTGGCATGGTGGATGTGGAGGACACCTACGCCCTGGATATTCTGGCCTCGGTGCTGGGGCGAGGGCGCACCTCCCGCCTCGTCAGCGACCTGCGAGAAGACCGTAAATTGGTCAGCAGCATCGGCTGTAGCAATATGACCCTGGCCTACCAAGGGGCGTTTATGGTGTCGGCCAAGCTCAACCCTGACCACCTCGATACCGTGGAGCAGGCCATCATTGACCACATTCAGGCAGCGATGGATACCCCTGTGAGCCCAGCGGAACTGCGGCGGGTGCAAACCCAGGTGGCCAACCGCTTCATCTTTGCCAATGAGGCCCCCAGTGATCGCGCCGGACTCTACGGCTTCTACCACACCCTGACGGGCAACATCACCGACGGTCTCCACTACCCCAGCCACATCCAGCGCCTCACCGAGGTCGATGTACAACAGGCTGCCCAGGCGTTCCTCTCCGCCCAAGCCTACGGGGTCTCCATCATCCGGCCTGGGTCGTAACCCTAGGATCGCCTTGATCCTGGGATCTCCTTACCCTAGGATCTTTCCACCCCTAGCCCTCCACCCGACCATTCAGTTGGAACCTAGCCCAGGACTGCTGGAGCCAGGTGGGGTCTGGCGCTTGGGCCGTGTAGACGGCGATGACGTTGGTGAGGGGGCGTCCGGCGAGGACGAGAATCTGCCCCTGGGAGGCCAGAGCGCGGGATCCGCCGCCATCCAGGTTCATCGCTTCATGGCAGCCGATGGCCCGCATCACCGAAAGTTGGGCATTCTGAGCAAAGAAGGTGCTGATGGCCACCGCCGCCGCCTACAACCGACTGACCATACCGCCCCATCGTCCTCACTCCCCGCCGCCCGCACAGCACCGCCGCCCCGTCCCCAGAACTCCAATCGGGTGGCTAGTGAGGAGGATCCTAACTGTGCAGGGCGAGAGGTGGTGATCATGCCGGGGGGATATCTCTGTCGCTAAGGCCCGTTGATCATGCCAATGACGCATTCCAGGCACAAACGCCGGACTCCTGGCCCGCAACAGCAAACCCCCTAGAAGTCCCGTAAGACTCCTAGGGGGTTCAGACGCCATCTCACCAATCTATAATCCGCTTCCCATAGGGGCGGAAACCTCGCCCTACGGGGGAGGGGATTTAGATCTTGAACTTCTCGCCTTTAGCCGGGTCAGACCAGTCGCAGGCAAAGCCCTTGGTGTCGGGCACAAACTGGTTCCAGGGCTCTGGATCCACGGGGCCTTCGGTCGCCCACAGAACCTCAAACATGCCGTCTTCCTTCACTTCCCCAATCCGCACGGTCTTGGAAAGGTGGTGGTTGACGTTCATGGTCACGGGGCCTTCGGGGGCGGCCATGTTTTGACCGTAGGCGGCGGTGCGCACCTCGGCGATGTCGAAGCTGCCAGCGGCTTCCACAGCTTGCTTCCACAGATACACCATGATGTAGGCGGCTTCCATGGGGTCGTTGGTGACGCGGTCTTCGCCGTATTCGGCTTTGAAGTCGGCCACCCACTTTTCGTTTTCGGGGGTATCCACGGTTTGGAAGTAGTTCCAGGAGGCCAAATGACCCACTAGGAACTCAGGCCCAATCTGGCGCACCTCTTCCTCGGCCACGCTCACAGACATGACGGGGTAGAGATCTGGCCCCATGCCTGCGCCCTGCAACTGCTTGAAGAAGGCCACGTTGCTGTCGCCATTGAGGCTGTTGAAGATCACGCCACCGTTGGGCAGGGCAGCCTTGATTTTGGTGATGATGGGCGTGACTTCGGTGTTGCCGAGGGGCAGATAGTCTTCCCCAACGGTGTTGCCGCCCCGGGCGGTGAGTTGCTCTTTAATGATGGTGTTGGCGGTGCGGGGGAACACGTAGTCTGACCCGACCAGGAAGAAGTCCTTCCCTTTGTTTTCCAACAGCCAATCCACAGCGGGTTCAATTTGCTGGTTGGGCGCAGCCCCGGTGTAGAAAATGTTCTTAGAACATTCCTGACCTTCGTACTGCACCGGATACCACAGCATGTGATCCTTCGACTCGAACACGGGCAGCACGGCCTTACGGCTAGCGGAGGTCCAGCAGCCGAACACCACCGCCACTTGGTCTTGGTCGATCAGCTTTTCAGCTTTTTCCGCAAAGGTGGGCCAATCGGAGGCACCGTCTTCGACCACGGCTTCGATTTGCTTCCCGAGCACCCCACCAGCCGCGTTAATTTCTTTAATAGCCAGCTTCTCAGCATCAACCACGGTGGTTTCGCTGATGGCCATGGTGCCGCTGAGGGAGTGGAGAATCCCTACTTTCACCGTTTCGCCCCCGGCAGCGGTGCCGCCCTCCGCAGTACCGCCCTCCGTGGTGGTGGTGCCGCCACAGGCTTTCAACAGCATCGAAGTGCCTAGGGTGGCCGACCCGTAGACCAGAAACTTCCGTCGATTAAATCGCGCTACCATTCAACCTCGCTCCTGACTCACACAAAGAAAAACAGTTAGGCCATCAAGTCACCGACCTAACCTCCAGAGTGGATATTAGGCGGAGTGATTCGGTGTAAATGTAGCGCAGAATACAAAATACCTCAAGCGCATCATAAATTCACGACAAAAGCCGGGGATCGTCCCCGGCAGAGCGGTGGGTTCACATTGGGAGTGAGGAGAACGCCTAGAGACGGCGCAGCAGGTTAGATCCGTGGGTATCGGTACCGCAGGTGGTGAGGAGGCAATGGCGACGGGCCAGGGTTTCCATCAGCGGTGTGTGACGGGGGCAGGGGTGCCACTGGTCGGGATTATTGTAGGCGTAGTAGGCTTCCACACCATCAATCCCTAGATCGGCGGCGTGGGTGATCAAGGCGGCGGTATCGGTACGATAGCGGGCCGGGTGGGCTAATACCGCTAGTCCCCCAGCCGCCTGAATCGCGGCGATGACCACCTCAGCGGATTTCAGCGATCCTCGGGGGGCCGACCCTTGCAAATAGGGCGTGATGGCCGGGTGACGGGGAGCAAAGCCGTAGCCCAGCAGGTGTACTTCGGTATCAGCCAGGAGGGCGTTGATTTCTACCCCAGTAAATAAACGAGGGGTGGCTCCGCCCAGATGCCGTTGCGCTCGCTGCTGCCCCAGGGGCGTGGGGTGTCGCCAGCGCCAGTCTTCTAGCCATGCCTGGGATTGGTAATAGCCGCGCAGGCTGTGGTGATCGGTAATTGCAAAGGCTTGTAGCCCGATGTCAATCACTTGCTCCGTCAGGGCAGCGGGGGTGAGCTTGCCATCTGAGCACACCGTATGCATATGAAAGTTGTAGGTGTGTGGGCAACTGGCAGCATCAACAGAGTCAAAAACTTGCCTCAGGATTTGAGCATCGCCTGTCAACCCACGCTGGTTTAGGGAGGTGAGGTCTGACGCGACAACCATGAATTATTTCGCTCAATGCGCTTGCTTAACTTAATATAACCTTTAGATCAGGCTATTAAAAAATGTGTGCCTAAAGTGTTCGGCATAGACGAAATGAGCGAATGGGGTGCTGTTTGTCCTGTGGCCTAGGGCGATGCCTAGCGGTTGTTGGGCCAGGAACATGGGAGAATGGGGCTTCACCGTGGTCACGATGGGGCAATCCCATCGCTATTGACGATTCTGGCATTTTGCCTACGCTAGGCAAAATGAGTTTATATCGTGGATATCGTGGGAGGTTTTCTGTGAAAGCATTAGTGATCGGCAATGGTGGCCGAGAACATACCCTGGCGTGGGTGTTGCTTCAGTCTCCCGAAATCACGGAAGTGGTGTGCATTCCTGGCAATGGTGGCACGGCAACCCTGCCCCGCTGTCGCAACCTGGCCCTCAATGTCAAAGATTTTGAGGGGATCGCCCGCTTGGCCCTGGTCAACAACCTGGAACTCGTCGTGGTTGGCCCCGAGCAGCCCCTCGCCCTCGGCATTACCGACTTTCTCCAGGCCCAAGGGATCAAGGTGTTTGGCCCCTGTCAAGCCGGAGCCCAAATTGAGGCCAGCAAAGCCTGGGCCAAGGCCCTAATGGTGGAGGCGGGCATTCCCACCGCCAAAGCGGAGGTGTTTGAGGCCCAAGATCCGGCCTTAGCCTATCTGGCCACCCAGACGGCTCCCATGGTGGTGAAGGCCGATGGTTTGGCGGCGGGCAAGGGCGTGATTGTGGCCCCAACCCTGGAGGAGGCCAAGGCGGCGGTGTCTGAGATTTTTAGCGGCAAATTTGGGTCGGCGGGCAGCCAGGTGGTCATTGAAGAGTTTATGACCGGGCAGGAAGCCTCGGTGCTAGCCATCACCGACGGCCAAACCATTCGTCCCCTGCTGCCCGCCCAAGATCACAAGGCCATCGGCGAGGGCGACACTGGCCCCAACACCGGCGGCATGGGAGCCTATGCCCCCACCCCCGTCGTCACCCCGGCCCTGATGGATCGCATCCAAGCGGAAGTCTTGGAGCCCGCCATCGCCACCCTGCGCCGTCGCGGTATTGACTATCGCGGCATCCTCTACGCGGGGCTGATGATTACTCCCCAGGGCGATCCCAAGGTCGTCGAATTCAACTGCCGTTTTGGCGATCCCGAAACCCAGGCGGTGTTGCCCCTGCTGGAGACGCCGCTGGATCAGGTGATGTTGGCCTGCATTGAGGGTCGCCTAGAGGCCCTGCCGCCCTTGGAGTGGAAGCCCGGTGCCGCCGCCTGTGTGGTGCTGGCCGCCGAGGGCTACCCCGACGCCTACCCCAAGGGCATGGAAATCTCTGGCCTCACCGACGCCGCCGACACCGGAGCCCTGGTGTTCCATGCGGGCACCCAGGCCAAGGGCGGCGTTACCATCGCCAACGGGGGCCGAGTCCTGGGGGTAACGGGCCTTGGCGACACCTTTGAATCTGCCATTACCAATGCCTACACCGCTGTGGACAAAATCCACTTTGACGGCAAATACTGCCGTCACGACATCGGCTACCGGGTGAAGGGCTTGAAATAGCCCGGTGCCTGACCACCCAGGGACAACCGGGTTCACGGGGGTATTCATCGAAGTGTTCCTATCGACCCCCTTGCCCCGGCAAGTCTTTCGGCCATTCCATCGCAGTGAGGCCAAGCGCCCTGGCTGCCTGTCCAGGCTAGGACATAGCCAATGGCAGAACTGGCCCGAGGGAGTGCTGCTTGGGGCGCGGGAGGGGTATGCTAGGTCGAATTATTTTGGCGGATGATCCGATCCGCCTGGGGGTGCTATGGGTGTAAGGCCGATTGGGGTGGCAATTTGCTTTTTGCCAGCGGGGTTGGGGCTGTTAAGCCAAGGGCTGCAACCGTTGCCCTTGGCCCAGCGATGGTTGGCCCTGGCCCTGGGGCTGATGCTGATGGAGCAAGCCCACATGGCGCGGGTGGATGTCCAGCGCTGGCTAGCGGTGCGATCCCTAGGGCCGACCCCCCGGCTGAACCGATTTGCCACGGTGTTGACTCTGACCATCCTCGGCGAACTGGCGGGGTTTTACCTGGCGGCGGCGGGGTGGCTGGGCTGGGGCATGGTGACGATTTTAGTCAGTTTGCTGGGCTTTAACCTGTTGGCCAATGGCCACTTTGAGGACGAAGGGTTTCAGGCCTCTGGCCCCCGTGCCCGTTGGGTGGTGATTGGCATCGACGGGATCGCCCTAGGGTTGGCACTGTTGTGGCTGGCGTCGGTGGGTCGGCTGGTGGTGGCCAGTGGGTTGCTGGGGGGTTCCCTGGTCTACGGTGTGGCCAAACTCTATGCCTACGCCACGAATCGCGTCAGCTTGGCCGAGCGTCCCCCCGCCGCCTCAGCGGTTCATATCCCCTACGCCACTCAGCAGCATCCACAGCCCGCCCAGCAAAATCGCTAGGGCCACCACTCCCAAGAGGGCATCCATCGACAGGGTTGATTCCATCCTTCACCAATCCATCTTGACCGCAAGGTTCAGGCTTTAGTATCCCCCACGGCAGGCCCCTTCGCCCCGAAGACGAAGGAGGCCCGCCTGCGTCTTCGGGAAACTCCGTAGTCTAAGGGCCGGGTGACGGTGGATAATGCCAGAGAACCTGGTGTGGCAAAGTGAACGTGAAATACTTCTTTCTTTCCGATGGTTGGGTAACGGGCCGGATTTGGGAATTTGGTGGCCTATGGAACGAACGGGCATGGCAGCGCAAACCCCACCTCCTCCGCCTCAACTTGGCCATCCACGAGCAGGGGGAAACCCTGTGGCTGTATCAGGTGGAAGAGGCGGTGCTGATGGTGGAAGTGAAACCGGACGATGATAGCGCCTCCGCCTTTAACCAGGTGGTGCTGAAGCGGCTGATGACCGCCGAGCAAGTGATCGAGCGGCTCTGTTTGGATCAGACCTCCCAGCCAACCGCCCCCATGCCTAGCGGGGCAGAGAACTGAGGTTACTCACGGCCCGCTCCAGACGGGCGAGGGCGCGGTTATAGTCGAGCTGCGCCCGCACGAGGTTGCCCTCGGCCTGGGTGAGTTCGCTGGTGGCGCTCAGCACGTCGGTTTGGGTGCCCACCCCGGCTTCAAAGCGCAGGTTAGCCAATCGGAGGGCCTGCTGGGCCTGGGTGACAGCGATGGTGGCCGTGTCGATGTTGGCCTGGTTGGCTTGCAGGGTATAGTAGGCCTCCTCCACCTGCACCCGGATCAGGTTGCGGACATTTTCAAACTCAAACTCATCAATGCGGATATCGATTTCGCTTTGGGCCGCCCGCGCCCGGGTGCCGCCGCCATCAAACAACCGCCATGCCAACTGAGCGCCCACGGAAAAGCCATCGTTGGTGCTAGTGGGCACCCCCTCCGGGGCCAACAGCAGCGCTTGGAAATTGTATTGGGCAAAGATCCCCACATTGGGGCGCATCCGGGCCAGGGTGGCTTGGCGCTGGGCTTCGTTAAACTCTCGTTCCACCAAAAACTGCTCCAGTTCGGCCCGATTTTGGTAGGCCAGCACAATGCTTTCCGCCAAACTCAGGGGCCAGGTGCCCATAATCTCCACGCCTAGGGTCGTGAGGTTGATGGAGGGTGGCACGTTCAAACGGCGGGCCAGTTGGCGCTGGGCAATGTCGCGCTGGCTGCGAGCTTGGGTAATGGTCTGACGTGCATTAGCAACCTGAACCTCCGCCCGCAGCACGTCGAACCGGGTGCCCACCCCCACCTGTTCCCGCAGGCGGGTAATGCGCAGGTTTTCCTCCGCTTCCCGCAAAAACGCTTCGTTGATTCGGATCTGCTCGCTGGCCTCCTGCACCGCGTAGTAGTCGGTGATGGTATTCAGGCGCAGCTCAGCTTGGGTGCGCTCTAGGTTGAGGGTGGCCAAGCGCACCTGTTCCTCGGCGGCCCGAATGCGGGCAGAACGCTCCCCGGAAACGCCCAGATCGTACTCGGCCCGAAGGCCGCTGCTCAGCCGGGTGGCGGTGTTGCCCAGACCCAGACCAAAGTTGGTTTGATCGGTGGTTTCCAGGGTGGCCGTGAGGTCAGCGGTGGGGGAAAGCAGTGCCCGCTCCGCCCGTAGACCTTCGGAGCTGCGCTCTAGCTGAAGCTGGGCAATGCGGAGTTCTTCGCTGTTGCGGTAGGCCAGTTCAATGGCGGTTTCTAGGGAAATGGGCTGAGTCCCCACAATGTCCACCTCAGCGGGCTGGGTGGGCAGGCGTAGGGGATTGGGATGGGGAGCAAGGTAGTCAAGATCCGCCTCGCCACGATGCTCCATGGGAGGGGTAGGCGTGTCGGTGGGGGTAGCATCGGGGGCCGGACGGCTGGGGTCATGACTGGGGCTTTGACCGCCGAGGGGCAGGGTATCTTGGGCGTCCGATGACGGGGAAGCGGGCTCTCCCTCGGGGTCTAGGGCCAAGGCCGCCGGGGCTGGGGCGAACGGGGACAGGCCCAACGGCACGGACTGGGCCGCCGCAGGCCATGCCCAGCAGGAGAGAGCAGTTGCCCCCACTCCGAACTGAATAAAGCGACGACACGAGTTACGCATAAACACCACAGACCACCACCACGGCAAACGTTAATCTCACGGGCAAACCTCCCTAGGATGACCCTCGGGTACTGACCCAGTTCTCCCGTGTTTTAGCATATCGGCATCTGGCCGGAGGAGAAAGCCGCTTTTCAGCAGCAATTCTCAGCATGACTAGGCTGGCTAATACAATACCGCTCAGGCTGAGCCTGTCAAAGCCTTTTCACCGCCTTTTCACCCTTCGACAGGCTCAGGGTGAACGGCCAATTTGCCAAAATGAGAATGGCTGGCTTTTCAGCCTACGCCTGGGGCCACAACGGCGAGACCAACCCTAGGGTAGATCAGGGGTGGAGGGGGCGGCCATGGCACTGGTTAGGACGGAGCCCAGTAGCCGACGGCGGGTTGCAGGTTGTCGTAGGAGGCCTTGGGCACCACCCCACAGCAGATTTTCACCAGGGCGTCGGTGTCTTCGATGGGCAGAATGGGGACGTTGAACCGCTGGCCCACCTCCGCCACGCTCACGTCGTCGAGGAAGAGAGTATCCTCGGGTTGACCGCTGTCGCTGGATTTCAGCATCACCGTGGGCAGCAGCAGGGCATCCCCCAGGGCTTTCCCCGCCAGCCCCGCCATCAGGTCTTGCCCCGTGAGCAGCCCCGTCACCGTCAGGTCGCGGCCCCAATAGTCGCTGGCCAGGGCCACCAGTTGCACGGTTAAATCCTCCACCTGGTTAAGGCGATCCACGATGGGCTGGAAGGCTTGCTCCACGGCGTTGCCCACCACCCAGGTGAGAGTGCGGGGAGGGTGCACGGCGTCGGGCAAGTAGTTGCTGGCGGAGTCCTCAAACTGGGTGAGGAACTGCCGAATCGATCCCACACCGTTATCCAGTTGAGGATAGTCTTCGTAGACCTCGGAACTGGGCACCTCCTGGTTGGCCAGCAGATACCACTCATCCGCCAACCAAGCAAAGCGGGTGCCGAACTGGGCTTGGAATTCTGTCTGAAGCTGCTCCACTTGGGCAATGGTGGCGGCGGCATGATCGGGGGTGACGGGCACCAGTTCATCCTCGGGCGGGCGGAACCGGGTTAGCCCCACGGGCACCACGGCCACGGAGGTGACGGCGGGCATATCCCCTTGGTGGAATCGGACCAGATCGCGCAGGGTGGTTTCCAGATGTTCGCCATCGTTGATGCCGGGGCACACCACCACCTGGGCGTGGATTTGCAGCCGCTGGGCTTGGAACCAGGCCAATTGCTCCAAAATCTGGCCCGCCCGTGGGTTTTTCAGTAGCCGCGACCGCACCTCCGGATCGGTGGCGTGAACCGACACATAGAGGGGCGACAGCCGCAGTTGGGCAATGCGCTCCCACTCCTGGGGCAGCAGGTTGGTGAGGGTGAGGTAGCTGCCGTAGAGGAAACTGAGACGATAGTCATCGTCCTTGAGATAGAGGGTTTCCCGCTTGCCGGGGGGCTGCTGGTCAATAAAACAGAAGGGGCAGGCATTATTGCACTGGATCAACCCGTCAAAGAGGGCGGTTTCAAACTCTAGCCCCAGGTCGTCATCAATGTCCTTTTCCAGTTCCACTCGATGGGTTTTACCCTCCCGATCCAGCACCTCTAGGATCAGTTCCTCCTCGGCGCAGAGGAAGCGATAGTCAATCAAATCCCTAGGGCATTGATCATTAATGGAAACCAGAGCGTCGCCGAGTTCAAACCCCAACTCCTCGGCAATGGAGTCAGGCAAAACGCGGGAAATGCGAGCCGGACGAATTGAGGATGCAGCCATGGTGTGAAAGAACCCCCATCAAACGGGATCAATAAAATGGCGTCTAGCCTCGCCCACGAAGGTTGCCCATGGCCGTCGCCCATGGCCGTCGCCCACGGAGGTTAGGATCCTGAACTGGCGCGGTTCGACGCTGAAAAACCGCTTGTTATTGAGTATGCCCGTCCTCGCCTATCCTGACCCACCTAAGTCTCCATCTCGGGGGTGCCACAGCACTGAAACCTAAGGGCACCTCGAAAAATACAAATCTTATTGAGAATGGGCACGAGATTCCAGTAGTTTCAGGCTCTTCGGATTCGCAGTAAGGCAATTAATCGAGGTGCCCGGTAGAATGTAGGTAATATCATTTGCTTAGGGGGGCTGCCAAAGCCCCCTATTTTTTCGTCCCTGCCATTCTCTCAA
>JALQST010000559.1 GCA_023264315.1 Nodosilinea sp. BSH.14 | reverse complement strand
CACTTCCACACTGCCGGAAAATAGCCCCCCATTGGTGAAGGGAAACTGCCCTGCCCAGTTACGAATGCCTGCCGACTCCCGCTCCTTGAGCGGGGTGCTCATGGCCCGAAAGATCTCCGCCAGTACCTCATGGGTATTGCTAGAGTCACTGGCGCTCATCTGGGCGACGGTGCGGGTAAACAGACCATCACTGTGGAAGATGTTGGTATCTTCGGCAAAGAAGCAGAAGATCAGCCGCGCCATGAAGTGATTCATTTCCTCCCGACGCTCGGCGGTATCCCAGTCGGGGTTTGTCTTCAGCAACTCCGTGTAGAGGCGGTTGAGGCGAGCCGTGGCCTTGATATCAAAAGCGTTTTCGCGAATCTGCTTAACCGTAGTGATTCCGGCTAGGGGTAGAAAGAACCCAAAGTGGTCAGCAAAATTGGGGTAATCACAGGCGACGGTTTCACCATCGGCTAGGTTTTCAGCCTGTAGCTCATGGCCATCGGTGGCCAGGATGAATTTAGCCTTGTGCTTGCTGGTGGCAGGGCTTTCCCGTAATGCGGTCAGGGTATCGGCAACTTGACCTGGAGGGCACACCTTGAGGTGGATGTTATTGCGCTGGAGGACGCCGCCGAGGTCTGAGTGATTGGAACTGCCCTTCGTACTCCTGAGCTTCTTGATCGTGGTGGCCTTATTGCCGAAGGCTTCCAGGAAGGCGAAGGGAAACGCTTCAGGGTCAAAGGGCGTTTCGGCCAGTTGGGAAACGGCTTCTTCGATCTCGACGGCATTCATAGTCGGACTATCGGGGGCGGCTAG
>JALQST010000558.1 GCA_023264315.1 Nodosilinea sp. BSH.14 | reverse complement strand
CACCTCTATTTCCAGCGTGGTCTACACGTTCTAGCCCTGATGCAGAAAGCGATCTAGCCACGTTGTCACCCGTTAAGGAAGTCCGGTTCTACATCAGCAGGTTGGCGTCCAATGCCAGCCGCCATACCCAGGTGATTCGCTCACACTGGAGTGTGGAAAACAGCCTCCATTGGGTGCTTGATGTCACCTTCAATGAAGATGCGAGCCGCATTCGCCAAGGTCATGCCGCTCAAAACCTCGGGCTTATCCGTCGACTCAGTGTCAGTTTGCTGAAGCGCGAACCGTCGAAGCTCCGTTTGAAGATGACGCGCTACACCGCCGCAATGGACAATAACTTTTTGCTCAAAATCCTGGCCGCCAGTGGGGTGGATAAGGCGTGACAGCCAACCAGAGGGCCACGCTGAGAGAAAGACAACCGATTTCGTTGGGAGGCAATCAGCTCAAAGATTCGACCATGACGGGGCCGTAGGCCTAAGTCGACGCGCTATAACCTGTTGATTTTTACCCCTTAGCCTATCAATACGAGCACTCGATTAAGATGCGATTACCCTGCCAGGCTGGTAAATGGACTGCCCTGATCTGAGTTAAAGATCGCAGGCTGACTGACCGGTAGCGCCTCCTCCAGGGCCACCCAACAAAAATGCACGTCCATCGTATTCAATAACTGCCAGGACAGTACATAACGGCTGTACCAGTCCATCACCGCTACCAAATACACAAAACGGGCACCTCGATTAATTGCCATTTGGCGGCCTTCAAAAGGCTAGAACCCTTGAGATCACGTTGCCACTCCCAGAAAA
>JALQST010000557.1 GCA_023264315.1 Nodosilinea sp. BSH.14 | reverse complement strand
GTACTCTTTTATGTCAGGAGCTGGATGAGATAATTGTCTCACGTCCAGATCTGAAGACGAGAAAATTTTACGTATTTTTCTTAGTGTAATAAATTGCTTCAGCACCTCGTACAGAAGATTGTGTTGGTTGTAAGCGTTGTGAATCTGCGTGTCCAACAGATTTCTTAAGTGTCCGTGTATATTTAGGGTCAGAGACGACTCGTAGTATGGGATTAGCTTATTAATAATTTATTTTTTACTCTCTAGCGATGAAATTATTTATCGCTAGAGATATACGATAATACTTGGACTTGTATTTTTAAATTAATTTGGTATAATGTAAGTACGCAGGCGTGGCGGAATTGGTAGACGCGCGAGATTTAGGTTCTCGTGTCACACGATGTGAGAGTTCGAGTCTCTCCGCCTGTATTTTAAGATATGTGAGTTAAGTTACTTTTTCTTATCAGAAACAGGTTTCTGATAAATAATACAACGTTTATCAATTATTTATAACTATAATTATTTTTTGACACAGGGTATTTGATGCTTAAAGGCGGTTTCTTAAATTAATCTTAATTGGGATAAACCCGTAGTTTTCTCGGGATTTATATTTGAAAACTCTTATTTTAAACGGTTTATTCGACAAACATTACTTTTTTAATGTAGTATAATAAGAGAACAGTAGTCTAGATATTTAAGAAAAGGCGGATTTGAGGCATTAATTTTAAGCACAATACGTAACCTTTTGTTATACTATACTCTTCAGATAGATTTTTATCAGTTTTTATACTATTTAAATTTTTTATTTTATATAATGAGATAGGATGA
>JALQST010000556.1 GCA_023264315.1 Nodosilinea sp. BSH.14 | reverse complement strand
AAAACGCCTTCACCAACTCCGCCAGCTTTGTCCTGCGGCGGCTGGTGCGCGAAGACGTGCTGATGCTGGAGCAAGAGCAGCAAGCCTTTGACGCCAACCCCGCCTACAAAGGCCCCGAACTCAACCGTACCCTCACAGTGGTGCAGCAGTTGATCCGGCATCAAGCCAACGCCTAGGGCCAACCGCATCGTTCATTTTTGGCAACCTGCGCCATGATTAGGGGTGAACGCTGGGAGGATGGATCATGAACCGCTATGTTTTGGCCGGGGCAACCGCCCTACTGCTCTTACTCGCGCTATCGGGGGCGGGGGGCCTAAGCCAACTGTTTCGGGGCAATGCACAGACGTCGCAGGAGGGACAGCCCGAAGCGACCACCCTCGGTACCCTTCCCATTGAGCAGGCGGGACAGGTCGTGCAGCGCCAGGGATCGACCCCAGGAGCCCCTATGGCTCCGGCCGTGGCTCCCAACGGTGCCATCAACGGCGATATCGCCCCGACCTCAGCCAACACCTTTACCACCCCAACCGGGACACCGCCCACCCTCAGCCCCAGCCAGCCCGGATCGCCTCAAAATGTTATTCCGCGACCGGTTGGAGCCACCCCGCTGCCCGCCCAGGTGGGGGATATTTCCCCGGTGCAGCCCGATCTCGTGCGGCCCGACCCCCAACCCCCCGCAACCCATGACCCAGACATGGAAGCCATCCCGGCCCTGTGGTAGGGATAACCTCACCCTAAATCCCTCTCCCTCAGGGAGAGGGACTTTGAAGAAGAATTCCGGCCCCCCTCTCCCACCTTGGGAGAGGGGCTG
>JALQST010000555.1 GCA_023264315.1 Nodosilinea sp. BSH.14 | reverse complement strand
GGTGATGGTTCTGGTGGTGGGCTTTCCACCAGCTCGGCCCCATCTGTCCCGCTGAGGCGGTGATCAGGCAGCCCAGCCACCACACCAGCCTGGGTGCTTCGTAGCTGCGGTGGGTCACCAGCCGGTGGTAGATGGCGGTGGTGCCCAGCATGCGGATCAGATACAGGGCAAGGGCCCAGAGGCCTGCCATCAGGTCGATCCCCTGCACGAGCAGCAGGCCGCAGCCCAGATGCATCAGCAGGATGAACGGTGGACCCAGACCGTGAAGAACGCGTCGCAGCCGCGGCACACGGTGGGATGCGTTCGGCTGCTCGAAGGGACGCTGGCCAGCGCCGGGGGTGACCGTGAAACTCAGAAGTTTGTTGAGAATCCGTCACCCTAGGCGCTGCAGATCCGCGGCGTTGCCGCAGCTGAACTGGCCTCAGCGCACGAACAGCATCTCCTGGTAGGTGGGCAGGGGCCAGGAGCCGTCGTCGATCAGCTGCTCCAGCCCATCCACGGCTGCGCGCACCGCCTCCATGCAGGGCAGCAGGCTGGTGGCGCAGTGCTTGAGGTGCTCGCTCACGCCGCCACCGCTGTGGGCCATGGCTTCCTCGAGCTTGGTGCAGCCTGAGAGCAAGGCCTGGCTGAGCGCGGCGATCTGGTTCACCAGGCTGCGATCCGGGCTGAGGCCAATGGCCTCCTGGTTGCGCAGCGACTGGCTGAGCTGATCCAGGTAGGCCATCGCCACCGGGTACACCTGGCTGCGGGCCATGCGCAGCACCAACTTGGCCTCCACCTCGATCGCCAGGATGTACTGCTCGGCGTACACC
>JALQST010000554.1 GCA_023264315.1 Nodosilinea sp. BSH.14 | reverse complement strand
CGTTGGCCAGATCACTGTGGAAGAGGTCTGAAACCCGCATTCTACCGTTGGCTATCAAAAACTGTCCGGAGTGTTGTTATTCTCCAACTCAGATGATGGATGTTGCCCCTCTCATGTTAACCGATAGCCTCAAGGTGTTATTGAAGGACACCGCGACTCGGTGGAAAGGAACCGAGCGCCGCCCATTTATGGCGCAAGTGGTTCAATCGCTCGGTCGTGGGGGAGCCGTGCAAGCCGAACGGGAATTGGGTTGGAATCGGGGCACGGTTCGTAAAGGCCTGTATGAACTGGAGCACAGGCCGATTCAGGATGCCTTTGCTCAGCAGGGTCGGAAACCGGTGGAAGCCCAACTAAGCTGTTAGTCATCTAAAATACACTAGCCGTAAAAGCCTTTTGACAAAGGCTCTGGAGAAAGTCAACATGCAATTTAGATGCACATCAGCTTAGCCTCTAGTAGGCATTCTCAATATAATCCGTATTTTTCGAGGTGCCCTATTATCTAATGGGTTTATGACCTAAAGCCTGAGTTTAAGGAAGTCATCAGATTTCGTTAGGCAAAATACCAAACTAACCATGGTTATACGGCTCTAACCATGGACTGAATGTCGCCTTTTGCGATAGTTACTATGCCCTAGTCCTGGCTAAATTCGGCCTGGAGGGCGTCGTCCGAGTCATCGGCAATGGTGGCAACGATGGTCATCAGGCGGGAGATTTCGGCGGCGGAAATGTCTTGCAGAATGCGGCTAGAAATCACCAACACCTGATTCCCCGATAGGCCAAAACGAGCTTCTAGGGTTTCGTAACAGTTTTTCT
>JALQST010000553.1 GCA_023264315.1 Nodosilinea sp. BSH.14 | reverse complement strand
TCCAAGGGCTGATCCGCACCGGCTACACCGCCGTCGCCCGCCGCATCGCTCTACGGTTTGTCAATCTGGTGATCCAGGAGTTTGAAAAATCCGGCACCCTCGTCGAAAAATATGACGTAGAACGCTGCTCCGCCAACGTCTCGGAGGATATCCAGTTTGGCTATAGCTCCAATGAAATCGGCTTTGGCTGGACAAACGGCGTCATCTCCGACTTTCTCCACTGGCTCAATCTCTGACCGGATTAATCGACATTCCACGGGTAAACAAAGGATTTTCAATAGACATCGATGATTCTATTCAATTTCTAGCAATCTCTTGGCATTTTCTTCTGTTGCCACTCCATCCAACAAAGTCTCTAGATAGTCACTCAGGTGGCCATCAATATCAAGTTGACTTGTTGTAATATTAGCAACTTCTAATTTTCTGCATAATCTTTTAGCCGGGCACCTCGATTAATTGCCTTACTGCGAATCCGAAGAGACTGAAACCATTGGAATACCTTCCCTATTCTCAATAAGATTTGTATTTTTCGAGGTGCCCAGCCAGATGATAGACCTGAGAGTTGATTGCGACCATTTCATGATCATACTCTCGGAAAGAAAGCAAATAAATCAAGGCGATCAAACCATCTCTCAAGTATTCCTTACCGGAACTAACTGCCGGATCAGACAACAGCATTTCCTGCAAGATAGACTCGAAATGTTGTCTGTAATTTAAGAAATGGCATGCTTCTTCAAAATTCAAGTACCATCGCAAAATACGAGCATACCCCCACAAGTAAGATTTACTTTTATAAAGCTCAGATCCTGTCTTTCTTGAGG
>JALQST010000552.1 GCA_023264315.1 Nodosilinea sp. BSH.14 | reverse complement strand
CGGATGCAGCGCGGGTTTATACAAATCATGGAATTGTGGGGGCAGCGCAGATTAAAGCTTGGATGACTGCACAGGTGACAAACCGATACGCGCATCGGGTAACTGTGCCTTCGGCCCATGATGCAAGTCGGCTTCGTGCCGCAGGAGCACAAAACCTTGTGGTAGTGCCGAATGTAGTAACACCGCCTGTGGTAGCAAGATTAGACACGAGTCTACGGGCGGGGGGATCAGTAGTTGTGGGAACACTTGCCCGACTCGAGCCCGAAAAGGGGATAGATGTTCTTATTCGCGCTGCTGCCCTGGCCGTCCACGACGTGCCGGGGTTGCGCGTTGTGGTAGCAGGTGAGGGCGGACGGCGGTCGGCGCTGGCACGATTGATTGCTGAGACGCGGGCACCAGTAGAGTTAGTGGGCTTTCGACCAGCAGGAGAGATCCTTGGAACTTGTGATTTTTATGTCCAGCCATCGCGGGCTGAGGCGTTTGGCATGGCGGCAGCCGAGGCAATGGCGGCGGGTCTGCCAGTCATTGCTTCAGCGGTCGGTGGGCTACCCGAAGTTGTGGTAGACGGAGTGACGGGGCTACTCGTACCCCCGAATGACCCTAAAGCACTGGCGGTAGCCATGGTGCGGATTGCCCAAGATTCCACCCTGCGGGGACGGATGGGACAGTCGGGGGCAATCATGCCAAACGCCTTTGCGCCTGGCATGATTGCGACGTCGATGGCGACAGTTTATAGGGATGCTAAGGCCGCACAGGCGACAGAAGAGTCACACTAGATGAAAAGCTACTGCGCTGGCTGATTGCCCAGGGCAAGCCCCAACTGGCGC
>JALQST010000551.1 GCA_023264315.1 Nodosilinea sp. BSH.14 | reverse complement strand
ATCTTAGATAATGTAGATGTGGATTGGAAGAGTCTTGGTTAATTGTTAATATTTCAAACAAAAAAGAGCCTCTTTCGAAAGGTAAGGCTCTTTTTTGTTTGACATTTTTTTAAAAAGAGTGCATAATTTTTATATCTGATCTGGGATGTTAGCTCAGTGGTAGAGCATCTGCCTTACAAGCAGATGGCCATAGGTTCAAATCCTATACATCCCATCAATATGTTCGAGAAGCATAACTTACAAGAAGTTCTATACGGACACAAATATGCCCGTGCCTCTTCTATCCTATCTATTTTTGCAAAGCTTCTAATATAATACTTAAACGAATGAGTTAGTTAGATTCGAAAAATAAAGTTTATCAAATTTACTTTTATACGGCTGGAGAGACTTGAACTCTCACAAGCTTTACTTACTAGAACCTAAATCTAGCGCGTCTACCAATTCCGCCACAGCCGCTTATATATAGAGTTAATGATATTACAAAATAGATTTGCCGTCAAGCTAAAATACACTTTTAACTATCGTAAAATTTTGTTAAAATTAGTTACATATATTTAATCGACTTATGCAAAAACTTTATTTGTTTTTACTTTGTCAACTTATATGTATATTTGATTTAAATTTTGTTTTTAAGGTTATTTAAAAATGTCTAGATATTTAGGACCAAAGGTTAAAAAAATTCGTCATCTGGGAGAATTACCCGGTTTTACACGTAAATCTGTTTCATCAAATAGTAAACCGAACGCTTTTCGCAAAAAAACTTCGTCTTTTGGTATACGTCTCGAAGAAAAACAAAAGATTAGGTTCAATTATGGTATTGGTGAAAAGC
>JALQST010000054.1 GCA_023264315.1 Nodosilinea sp. BSH.14 | reverse complement strand
TGGAAGGGGAGGACACCAACTACCGCATCCGCCGGGGGCTGGCCCATTTGTTGCGCAATCATTTCGCCACCTTCGATCAGGTCAGCCCCCTGGAACCGGAGGAACTGCGGCAGCGGATCTTTGCCCTGGCAGCCCAAACCGCTCCCTCCCCCGACCACAGCCAGCGCCTCTATGCCCTCCTCAGCCAGCAGCTTAGTCAGGAGTTGGATCGAGAAGTGTCCGTGGACGAGGTGCGCCGGGGGCTCTATGCTGACCTGCAAGAAAACCGGATTTTGACCGAGTTTGACGCCCCCGAGCTCGACGCCCTGCTGCACCGCTACAACCTCTCCCAAACCCAGGGCGTGTTCTACAAAGCCAGCGATTTAGTGATGCACCTCTACCGCAACGATCCGGGCGAGTACAAGCTGATGTTCCGCTACCTGAAGCTGTTTCGGCTAATGACCTACATCGAAGGCGACGCCGACCAGGGCTTCACCATCACCATCGACGGCCCCGCCAGCCTGTTCAAACCCAGCACCCGCTACGGGGTGGATATCGCTAAACTCATCCCCGCCATCCTCCACGTCAGCCGCTGGCGACTCACCGCCACCCTACAGATCAAAGACCCCTACAGCCAGCAAACCCGCAGCCGCCAGTTCACCCTCGATAGCGACTGCGGCCTCGTCACCCACTATCCCCCCGGCAAACCCTACGACAGCATGATCGAAGAATCCTTCGTCAGCCGCTGGCCCACCGATTCTCCCTGGAAACTGGAGCGCGAAGTAGATCTGATCCCCATCCCCGGCAGCGTCATGATTCCTGATTTTCGCCTCGTCCACACCGACGGGCGGGAATATCTACTGGAAATTGTCGGCTACTGGCGACCGGAATACCTGCGCAAGAAATTTGCCCAAGTCCGCCAATCCGACCGCACCAACCTGATCCTCGCCCTCTCCGAACGCCTCAACCTGGAAAAAGCTGGGGTAAACCTGAGCCAGGTGCCCGTCCCCATCGTGTGGTTCAAAACCAAACTACAACCCAAGGTCATCCTGGAGGTTTTGGATTCCTAACGCGTTCCGGCGCGGCCCTCGGGGTGCTGCGTGGGCCGCGCTGGGGTGGTTACGCGACTGAGCGAGAATCGCCGTAAACCAAATGTCGGTGGCAAACCTAAGTTCACCACCGACAAAATTGCCTTAGAGCGGCAACGACTTGTTTAACGGGCCTGACGGGATTCGAACCCGCAACTTCCGCCGTGACAGGGCGGTGCTCTAACCGGTTGAACTACAGGCCCTCGTGTTGAGCGATTCCTATTGTGTGGCTTTATGGGGCGTTTGTCAAATAAAAAAACACGAACACTGGATTTTTTTCGTTTGGTCTGTCTTGGCCCCTGAAAAAAAGGCGGTGGGCCTAGCGTCCGGCGGGCTGGGCTTCGCTATGGCGCAGCAGTTGTTCAATCACGCCGAGGCGGTGGTGCCAGACCTGAAGGCGGTAGGTGCCGTTGGCGGTTTCGATCAGGATGGGGGCCGCGAGGGGAGCCCGCACCCGCGTGAGCCCTTGTTGTACGCGATCTAGCCCCCGTCGGGAAGGGGCATTCGCCAGAGTGAGGAGGTCGGCCTCCAATCGGTTCACATCCCGCACCCACTGTTCGAGGACAGGCCGCTCCATCCACAGCTTTTGGTGGCTCAGCAGCCAGTTCCATTCTCGCTGGAGGGTTTGGTAGCGCTCTAGGGCGAGGGGAACGGGGGCGCTGGGGGCGGGGGTGGCCTGGGTTTGGGCAAAGAGGGTGGCAAACTCGGTATTGAGGTCGGCGGCGGCGAAGAGGGCAAAGCCGGGGGTGGGCAAGTCGCGGGCGGTTTGCATTTGGTCTAGGGCGGCCTGGGGCGAGAGGTTGTAGATGCGGATGCCGGGAATCACCAGGGCTGATCCAAAGGGTTGGCCATTCATCCAGGGGCGCAGCAGTTGCTCGAAGCGGCTGGTGTCCTGGGCATAGCTCATCAACACCACCCAATCGATATGTCCGGCCTTCGCCCAGGTGCCCCAGTCCTGCTGAATTTTTTGCAGGCGCTCGTGTTCGGGGTGGGCGAACACCGCCGCCGACATGACCAAATCCGGACGCTGTCGGCGTAGGGTGTTGCTGAGGGTGGCCACAAAGGAAGTCACCTGCTGAATGCGAAACTCCGTCCAGCGATTCCACAGAATTCGCTGCTGAAGCTGGTGGTCGGGGCTGAGGCTGGGGTTCGGCTGGGGCGAGAGGTCAACGGGGTCTACCCCGGTGATGCTGCGAAAATTCCAGCGGGCGGCGGTGCCATAGCCGTAGGTGCGGTTAGCCCCTGGATCCTGGAAGGGGTAGCGAATGTAGTCGAGGTAGATGCCGTCGATATCGTACTCCTGCACCATTTCCGACATCAGGCGGGTGAGATAGCTGCGCACCTCCGGGTTGGCAGGGTCGAGGAAGGGCTTGTCTTGGCCGAGGGGAATGGGGGTTGCCCCGGTTGTCGGCCCCGGCCCAGTGGGGATGGCGAGACAGCAGGGGGCCAGGGTAGTCGGCGGGTAGGTTCAGCAGCCGGTTGTGCTGTTGATTCCCGGCGGCAAACACCCACACCCAGGCGTGGATGGTCATGTTTCGGGCGTGGGCCATTTCCACGGCACTGGCTAGGGGATCCCAGCGGCGAGTGAGGGGGTTTTGCTCGGGGGCCACGCGGCTGGGGTAGATGGGATAGCCCGCATTCACCGTTTCAAAGAAGACGGTGTTAATGCCAGCGGCGGCGAGGCGATCAAACAACCGCGCCAGCCCCTCCGGGTTACGGGCTCCCACGATGGTGCCCCGATCTAGCCACACCGCCCGGATTTCTGGCTGGGCATAGGGTTGTTCCGTGCTAGGGCCGCACCCAGGATGGGCCTCCCACAGCGGTTCAGCCTATCCCAACAAAAGCGGGGTTGCACAGCGTACCTCCTAGCCCGGATTTAAGACACCAACGGCGCAATTTTGGCATAGTTCCACCGAAACCAGTCACCCCCATGGCGATAGCCATCTTGGTTGACCAACGCTCGGGCTGAGTCTGTCGAAGCCAGTTCCTCATCCATCTTGATTGATCAATGTTCGGGCCTGGTTGACTGACAAAACCTGCTAGAACCCATATCCGTCAAAGGGTCAGGAGACCTGACCCCTAGATGAACCCAATACGATAGGGGCGCGGTTTTCGCGCCCGATGCAGAATCTTTGGTTAGTCAACTAGGGTTCTCCTTTAGCGTCCCTTGAGCGGTAGGTCGGCGTTGATGGCGTCCATTTCCCGCTGCTCTAGGCTGTTGACTTCTTGGATGTAGCGCACCAGCAGGGCTTGCAGGCGGGGTTCGTAGAAGCGGTGCAGGCTGTGGTTAGGGGTGGCCGGGAAGCCGCGCCGTTTTTTGTGGCGTCCACCCGCACCGGGGTCGAAGGTTTGAATGCCGTTGGCGATGCCCCACTCGATGGGTGCATAGTAGCAGGCGTTGAAATGGAGATTGTTCATCTCCATCTTGGAGCCCCAGTAGCGCCCGTAGAGGCGATCCCCCTTGGTGAGGCAAAAGGACATCCCCACTGGGTCATCGTCATCTTCGCTAAAGGCGGCGAACAGCACCATGCGGTGATGATAGTTGTGGTGAATCAGGTTAAAAAACTTGCGGGTGAGGTACTTGCTGCCCCACCAGCCAAACTTGTCGCAGGTGTCGGCGTAGTAGTCGTACATGCGGTTGCAGAGGGCGTGGGTGATGGCGTCGCCAGTGATGGCCTCCAGCCGCAGCCCCGCCGTGGTGACGGATTTGCGCTCTCGCTTGATGTTGCGCCGCTGGTTGGCGTTGAAGATATCCAAATAGGCGTCAAAGCTTTGGAAGCCCTGGTTTTGCCAGACATAGCTGTGGTGCAGCCAGGAGGAAAAGCCCAAGTTGGCCATCCGCTCCCGCCACGCCGGATCCACGTAGAGGAAATGACAGCCGGAAATATCGTTGCGGACGCAGAAGCCGTCAATGGCCTCCACCATGGCCCGCGTGATCGCCGCCTCATCTTCCTCCGGGGCAATCAAAAAGCGGTAGCCCTCCGCCGGGGTAAAGGGCGACATCCCCAGCAGTTTCGGGTAATAGTTCACCCCCAGCCGATCCGCCAAATCCGCCCACTGGTGATCAAACACAAACTCGCCGTAGCTGTGGCCCTTGAGATACATGGGCGCAGCTCCCACCAGGGTCTTGCCCCGCCGCAGGATCAGGTGACAGGGCGGCCACCCGGCATTGGCCACCGCACTGCCCGACTGCTCCATGTTGTGCAGCCAAGCCCATTCTAAAAACGGCGTCGCCAAGGGCTGGGCCAAGCGATCCCAATCCACTTCCGGCACTTCCTCAATCTGTCGAACCCAGGTGGCCGTGAGTTGGGGCGTAGGGGGATAGCTCATGATCGGCAATCACGGAACGCGCTGACGTCCCTGACACGGTAGCGAATTCAGCCGGAGAAGACAAGGACAGATCAGACAGCAATTGGTGATGAGGAGGGAGCGCCTAGCTCATCTGGAAGAGCAGGTGCGCCAAAGTTCACAGAATTCATCGCGACCGCCGACGAGCGAAGGCTTTGGCAAAGCGAAGCGGTCCCCCAGGAAGGGGGGAAGGGGCGACGGGGGGGACAACCGGGCCATGAGGGCCCGTCGCGAGCGTTGTACCGGATTGAGGCTTGCGCCGAGGTGATAGACCATGTTCCATCGGTCTGCCGAGGGTGCGGGGTGCCGCTGAGGGGAAACGAGAGTTTACCCGCATCGCCGAGCGCCGTGGGGTGTCTCAAGCGATAGGCGAAGGCTTGCTGGCAGCGGAGAAAACGCTGTTTCAGCTCTGGTATCCGGTGCGAGACGGCACCCTCATCCACGAGGCCTTTCGTCAGGCGGTTCAACCCGTCCAGGTGAAGGTCAACCGATGGCTTCAGGAGGCCGCCAGCTACGACATGGGCCCCCAGGAAAAGACCCCACTCGCTAAAACCGTGCGCACCTAACGGGCGACACCGGGCTGGGATTAGCCATTGCCCAGGCCATTGCCCAACATCACCGGGGCCAGATTGCCGTTCAGAGCCACCCTAGCCAAGGTAGCCAGTTTACGATTACGCTACCCCTCGCCCCTCGTCTTGATGGGCCGAGGACACTGGGGCCGCACGAATCGAACGCTATTCAAGCCCTAAAGGATGGTCTAGGCTAATGGTCAGGCCACTACAGTACCGTTCTGCGCGTGCGTTTTCCCTGATTTACCCTTTCCATCGCTGCTATGGCATCCATCTCCCTTGAAATTCTGCTGATTCTGGTGCTCATCGTCGCGAATGGTGTCTTTTCTGGGTCAGAAATTGCGGTGGTGTCGGCCCGTAAGGTCCGCCTGGAACAGTTGGCCGAACAGGGCAACCGTCGTGCCCAGGTGGCCCTGCGACTGGCCAATGCCCCCAACAACTTTCTGGCCACGGTACAGATCGGCATTACGCTGATCGGCATTCTCAGCGGTGCGGTGGGGGGAGCCACCCTGGCCCAGCGGCTGCGGCCCGTGTTCGACAGTGTGCCCGTCCTCCAGCGCTACAGCGAAGGGCTCAGCGTCACCCTGATTGTGGCCACCATCACCTACTTCTCCCTGGTGATTGGCGAACTGGTGCCCAAGCGCATTGCCCTCAATGCCCCGGAAAAACTGGCCTGTGCCGTGGCCCCGCCGATGCGGTTTCTGTCTCGTATCACGGCTCCGCTGGTGCATTTGTTGGGATGGTCTACCGAGGCGCTGATCAGGCTGTTGGGTGTTAGCACCAGCCCCGAACCCAGCATCACCGAGGAGGAAATTAAGGTTCTGATTCGTCAAGGGGCCGAGGCAGGAATGTTTGAAGAAGCCGAGCACGCCATGGTGGAACGGGTATTTCGCCTGGGCGACCGCCCCATCCAGGCGATCATGACCCCCCGCACCGAACTGACCTGGCTCAATACGGAAGCCTCCTTGGAGGAAAATCTCCAGGCCGTTATGGGCAGCTATCATTCACGTTTTCCGGTGGGGCAGGGCAGTTTGGATGACTGCATTGGTGTGATTCGGGGCAGTACGCTCCTAGCGGCCCAACTATCAGGCCAGCCCATTGACCTGGCAGCAATGGCCCAACCACCCCTGTACGTCTCTGAACATGCCCTTGCCCTCACAGTGATTGACCAGTTCAAACAGACCGGAATTCACATTGCCCTCGTCATTGACGAGTACGGTGGCATGGAAGGCTTAGTCACTCTTAACGACCTGATGGCGGCCATCGTCGGCGACTTACCCTCTTCGGAGGAGGATAGCGAACCTTTGATTATTCAGCGAGAGGATGGCTCTTGGCTGATCGATGGGTCTTTGGATATCCATGATCTTAAAGCCTTGGTGAAGCAAAAAACGCTGCCCGGTGAGGCGGATGGAAATTTTCATACCATGGGTGGCTTTGTGGTGCATTTCCTCAGCCACATTCCCCAATCGGGCGAGCACTTTGAATGGAGGGGCCTGCGGTTTGAGGTGGTGGATATGGATGGCCCACGGGTGGATAAAGTGCTGGTCACGTTCCTGGTGGCCACGGCTTGACGTGCTGGGGGTAACTGGTCTGGGGGGCTGCCTCAACACGGGCCTCGACAATGCCTGTCATGGCCATGGCTCGGGCCGAACCGGAGCCTGCGGTATGACGTTCTGCTGCGTCGCCACATAAACCTTCACCCAGGGGCGTAGAATACATAGGGCATCCTGCCCAAAGGCCCAATTGGGGGCGTGTTCATCCTGTTTTGAGAGACCTAGAGATCATGATTATGGGACGGTTTAGACCCCTGCTCGGAATCCTGCTGGCCGTAATTGCCACCACGCTGGTGGCCTGTGGCGGTGGCCCCGCCAGCAAAGCGCCCACCACCTATACCCCGGCGGTGCTGCAACAGGTGGAACTCTACAGCCCTGGGGTGGCTAGCCTGCGCGATCGCTTCCCGGAACTGGCGGGCTACATTCAAAAAGAAGACTGGGTGGATGTCCAAAGCTTCATCCATGGCCCCATGGGCGAACTACGCGCCCGGGCGAACCGCTTGGCGGCTACCCTCCTGCCCAAGGATAGGGAAAAAGCCCAAGCCTTGGCCCAAGAACTCTATGTTCACCTAGAGCGCCTGGATGAGGCCGCCGCCAACCGCCAACAGGTGATTGCCGGACAGGAATACCGCAACGCCCTGGATGACTTCGACAGCTTCCTCAGCCTCGTGCCCACCTTCCAATAGGTTGCCAAGCCCTTGAACCGTGTGGTGATTGTGGGCTGTGGCGTGATCGGGGCCACCATTGCCTACGAACTCAGCCAAAGCCCCGATCGGGCCATCACCGTCCTTGACCGAAACCTACCCGCCAGCGGTTCCACCGGAGCCGCCTTGGGGGTGGCGATGGCGGTGATGAGCCAAAAGGCCAAGGGGCGCAACTGGCGGCTGCGGGAACACAGCCTGGGCCGCTACGCCACCCTCTTGCCTGAACTGGAAGCCGCGATCGGCTACCCCATTCAGCGTAATCAGGGCATTCTCAAGCTTTGTTTTGACCCCGCAGACCTGCCCCGTTGGCAATCCCTCCAAGCCATCCGTCAGGAACAGGGATATACGCTAGAACTCTGGACGCCGGAGCAAATCCTAGAGCGCTGCCCCTATTTAGACATCAGCCGCGCCGTGGTGGGGGTGTATTCTCCCCAGGATATCCAAGTCAACCCCACAGAACTCACCCAAGCCTTAGTGGCAGCGGCCCGCCAGCGGGGGGTCTCCTTCCCGTTTGGGGAAGCGGTGGTCGGGTTTGAAACCGCTGCATCTGGTGATGCGACCACCTGTGTCGGGGTGCAAACCGCTGGTCAAACCTTCCCTGCCGACACCGTGATCCTAGCCGCTGGTCTGGGCAGTACGCCCCTCACGGCTTCCCTTCAGCAGCCGACGATCTTGGGGCCAGTGTTGGGTCAGGGCTTGCGGCTGCATTTGGATCATTCCCTAGACCCGTCCGCCGCGCCCCTCGTCATCAACGGCAACGATATTCACCTGGTACCCCTGGGCAACGGCGATTACTGGATTGGGGCCACGGTAGAATTTCCCGCCAATCCAGAGGATCCAGAATCCGCCATCGCCGAATTTCTCGCCCATCCCCCCGACCCCACCCTCCTCGATACGGTGCTTCAGGGAGCCATTGCCTACTGCCCCGCCCTCGCCCAGGGCAACATTACCGACCGCTGGTTTGGCCTGCGCCCCCGACCCCAGGGGCAAGCCGCCCCCGTCCTCAAACCGCTAGAGGGTTACAGCAATGTGATGCTAGCCACCGGGCACTACCGCAACGGCGTTTTGCTGGCCCCAGCCACAGCGGCGGCAGTACGAGATTGGGTCTTAGGCCGCGCCACTTGAGCTTTCTGACTCCATGCTAGGGCTTTTTGATCTTCTGGAAAATTCAGCCTGCTTCAGCCATATCTAGGTAGTGATGTATTCCGTAAAATTGCTATCTTAGAGGTATTTTCAATGCCTTAGGGGAATTGAGCCACCTCTAGGCCAGCACCATAGAGCTAGGTATAGATAGTTGTATGTCTAAAAATAGAACTAGTCAAATCGCAGAGATTGTTGACAAAAGAAAACCTCTTGCAACAAAAATTGAGACAGTCGAGAATAACCTTAAAATTCTTGATTCGACCTTGGATGAGTTATCCCAGCATTGCAATCGATTGATTACGCAAGCTGATGATGTGGAATTGCGAGGGCGTCTACAAGAAATCAATCTATTATCAATCCGTGAGGAAATTAGTGCTGAAATAGCTTCACTAAGGAAGCTAAAGACTCGGTTTTCACGCGACACGCTAAATATTGGTGTTGTTGGCCGTGCAGGTCAGGGCAAGAGTCGTTTGCTGCAAAGCTTTTCAGGCTTATCCAATGATGAAATCCCCTCTGGAGATCGTTCACACTGCACTGGAGTCCGCAGCACCGTTCATCATAATTCTGGTGTAGAAACCTATGGAGAGATCTGGTTTCACTCAGAGCGTTCTTTCTTGAATGAAATCGTCAGCCCTTATTATGAAAAGTTAGCACTGGGAAGTAGACCCTTCACGTCAGAAGAGTTTTCTAGAAACCCTTTGCCAGAACTACCTAAACATTTTGCAAGGCAAGCTGAGCTGGGAGCAATGTATGAGCATCTCCGCAAATATCACATCAACTTTGATGAATATAAGCACCTGCTGAATCAATTATCTCCGCAAAGAATTTCTAAGCATCAGATTCGTGAATATGTTGCCCAAGATACTCCCGATGGTCAACGCATTTACTTTAATTACCTTGCTGTTAAAGAGGCCAGGATAGTTTGCGGATTCCCAAATGCTGATGTTGGTCAGATTGCATTGATCGATATGCCTGGTCTAGGCGATACTGGCCTGGGTGATGCCGAAAGACTGATAACTGTTCTTGGTCAAGATGTTGATATCGTGCTCTTTATCCGAATGCCTAGGCCACCAAGAGACTATTGGGGTGATGTTGATGTAAAGCTGTATGATACAGCGCGTTCATCCCTTGTTGATCTGCCTCTTGAATTGTGGTCATTCATGGTTCTCAATCAAACACACGCTAGTTCTTCTATTGGTGATAACTCTATCTATTGTGAGGAACTAATCAGTACACACAAAATAAGTCATATTGATGTTGTAAGATGCATCACGGCTTGTTGTGCTGATCAAGAAGAAGCAAATCATAAAATCCTCGATCCAGTCCTTGACTATTTGACACAAAATATTACGACTTTAGATATACAATATGCTTCTGCTTGTCAAGATCGACTGAAGAGACTACATAATACGATCTCTCTAGAGTTAGAAAAAGCCAGAAAAGCTCTAGGAACTGGAGCAGGAAGAGATAGCTGGCATCCTACATTTTTGAAGCTCTTCAATCAGCTTTGGAGCAATTTAACAGTAGGATTAGAAGGGCTACTAAGGGAACTGCAAGATCAGCGCTCTCATCACGATATTGATTTATCTGATCAAGTGAATGCTGCATTGCAAGCTTGTCGAGAGGATACGGGTATCCCAACGCTTGAAGATATTAAAATTCGACGTGATATCGAGGCTTCCTATCAGATTGCCTACAATAAATACCTGCATGAAATTCGAGCCTACCTATCACAGCATTTCCTGACTTTAGATGATGGATTAAAGCGTTCATTGGAGCATGTTAAATCTCAAATCGTGGATATTTTAGTTGATCAGGGTAGGTTAGGTAGCATAACTAATGATACGAGTACACACTTTCTGAATACCATTGAGCAGCTTATCCCCGAAGATTTAGACAGGTTAAAGCTGGGGTTTCACATTCTTGCTACATTTGAACTGTCTTATCGTGGTTTAATCCAGCACAGAATCCGTAAGCATCTAGACAGGCTTACGCCAGACAAAACACCGATCCAGCTTTCTCAATCTCCCTCAGCACAGGAAATCTTGGTGAGCTTGCAAGTCCTACATGCTGAAGCTGTGTATGAATGTGAAGCTGCCCTTAATGAAGTACTGTGTGAGCCAAGTGAAGCGGCCTATGCAATTGTTGAAGAATTTGTAGATCGTGTTCTTCGTGCAGAGGGTGTTAAGGATGATTGGCAAATTTTCCTAGAGGAGATTCGTGCAGAAATTTGGTCTGCTGAGTTTGAAAAGCTAGGGGAGCATTCCCGATTGCGTCGAGAGTGGATGAATTTCGTAGAGCGTGCTTTATCAGCAAATCAATTGCCCGCAATTAGCTTTCTAGACTAGTAAAAAGGAACTCGAAATGCACGAACTTACAGTCACTATGCTTGGGCCTACTGGTGTTGGAAAAACCAGTCTTCTAACTGCCATGTATGAGCAGTTTTCTACTAATATTGGTAAGACTGATCTACAACTTACTCCTGACGAGGAAAGTTCTGCACTTCTGCAAGAGCGTCTAATACAACTTAAAAGTCTTTTGGATGACTTTGAGACAAAAAGTGGCGTTGTTCGTGGGGATAGGGGAGAACCAGAAGACCTGCGCTCTTTTGTGTTTGGCTTAGGACGGCGCGGTAAGGCTCCTTCTTTACAGCTAAGATTTCGTGACTATCCAGGTGGATATCACCTCCCTCGGGCTACTCCAAAGCAAAAGCAATTTATAAAAGACTTACTTCAAGAATGCGTTTCTGTTTTGATTGCTATTGATGCTCCCGCCTTAATGGAGCAGCGAGGCAAGTGGAATGAGTTGAATAATCGTCCTCAGCAAATCACTGATATTTTTAGAACAGCGTATCAGGATCTTGAATCCCCAAGACTAGTGATCTTCTCTCCTGTAAGGTGTGAAAAGTATATGCAGAATGAGAGACTATCACTAGAGCTTGTACAACGTATCAAAGAAGAATACAAAGGACTATTTGAATTGTTTAGCTCAGATTCGTTGTTATCAAATTTGGTTGTAGTAATCACGCCCGTACAAACGGTAGGAAGTGTTGTCTTCTCTCGAATTGAAACTAAAAATGGAGAACCTTATTTTAGATTCCGCAAAGTGGGTCATGATGCTCGTTATAGTCCCAAAGATAGTGAACAACCTCTGCGCTATCTTCTTAGATTTTTGCTAAAGCTACATCTTACAAATAATCGAAATTGGGGATTTTTGAATTTCATTAGAGATGTTTTTAGAATGGATAATCATCTCGTTAATGCGATTCGAGAACTGTCGATAGGATGTAAAAGTAGTGGAGGCCTTGAGATCTTACAAGGCGATCATTGGTTGAATCTCTAAAGGAAAATGAAAATGGAAATCTTTGTCCAGAGCCGTGGATTCTCTTCGGAATTTGATTATTGTTGGCAACCAAAAGTTGCGCCATTTCTAGATCGTATTGCCAGTCTTATTCAAGATGACTACCCTTCTACTGTATTGGCGAGAATTGACA
>JALQST010000548.1 GCA_023264315.1 Nodosilinea sp. BSH.14 | reverse complement strand
ACCGCGACCTTGCGCATCGCGGTCGGCAGGTCGTCGAGACGACCGACCGTGCTCACCGAGACGTCGGCCATCCGACGAATCGTCGGCGCCACGCCGTCCTCGACCCGCACGACGACGGTCCGGACGTCGAGCGGTAGGTGACGACGCGCTCGACGCAGCTCCGCGGCGTCCACGACCGAGCCACAGACGATGATCGCGACGCTGGCGCCCTGGACCTCGCGAGCGAGGCGACGGACGACCTCGGACAGCCGCGGCGCGCGGGCCTCGTACTCGACGCCCGACAGCTCGTCGAGGAACGTGGTCGCCGTCGGTGTCCGCAGCCGTCGCAGCGACGTCGCCGCTGACACCTGCTGGTCGTCGGCGATCGCCTGCACGCCGAGTGAGCCGGCGACCCCGACGGCGAGCTCGAGCTCCTCGTCGGACGCATAGTCGTCGAGGCGGGTGCTGAGTGCGACCAGCAGGTGCGACCGGCGGGTCTCCTCGAACTGCCGCACCATCAGCGTTCCGGTGCGGGCACTGCTCTTCCAGTGAATGTATCGGCGGTCGTCGCCCGGCACGTAGCCCCGCAACGCGTGGAAGGCCACGTCGCTGTCGGTGATCTTGCGGATCGTCTGACCCTCGAGGTCTCGGATGAAGCCCGCCGCAGACCCCTCGATGCGGACCGTGCGTGGGTGCACGTAGAGCAGCTGCTCGTCGGTCAGGTCCTGCTCGCGCCGCAGCAGGGCGAGCGGGTCGGCACGGACGGTTCGCACGGGCCCGACCGTCAGGACGGCACGTCGTGAGGTCGGGATGGCGAACAGGTCCTCGTGCTCGGTCGAGCCCTTGAGCGACGGCAGGTCG
>JALQST010000547.1 GCA_023264315.1 Nodosilinea sp. BSH.14 | reverse complement strand
GCGTACAGCGAGCGCCGGGTCAAGGCGAATTTGGCTACGCGCAACAGTTTGTGGAAGGCCCGCAGTTGCAGGGCCAGATTGACCTACAAGGACTGGCCGCCGCCCCTGTGCAGGCAGGCACCACGGCGCAACAAGCGATCATGTCGCGTCTTGCGCCACAGTTGCAGGGTGAGCGTCAGGCGCTATACACGCAACTCGTTAACCAAGGTCTGCGACCGGGCGGTGAGGCGTTTAACGCCGCGATGCAGGCGCAGGCACAGAAAGAAAACGACCTCCTACTGCAAGCCGCAGCGCAGGGCATTAGTCTGGATCAGGCAGCCCGTCAACAGGGCTTTGCCGAACAGCAGGCCCGTGCGATGTTTGCCAACCAAGCGCAACTGCAAGGCTTTGGCGCTGGCATGGAACAGGCGGGTCTCTACAACGTCGGCCTTGGCCAGAACGTGCAGCAGGCACTTGCCACGCAAGCCGCCGCCAATCAGGCGCAGCAGCAGGCATTTCAGCAGCGTCTGGCTGGAGCGCAGTTTGGGCAAGAGGCAGAACTTGCGCGGTTTGGCGCAGGAATGCAGACCGAACAGGCTCGCAATCAGGCTATCGCGCAAAACACGCAGTTGGCGCTACAGTCGGGCCAGTTTGCTAACCAAGCGCAGGCCCAACAATTTGCCCAACGGCTTGCGGCGGGTGAGTTTGGCAGAGAGGCGCAACTGGCCTCGTTCCAGACAGGTCAACAGGCGCAAGAGTCGGTTAACCGCGCTATCGCACAGAACTTCGCCCAAGCGCAGGCCGCGCAGCAGGCCGCAAACGCTGCACAGGCTCAAGCCTTTCAGCAACGGGCGGCAGAAGCT
>JALQST010000546.1 GCA_023264315.1 Nodosilinea sp. BSH.14 | reverse complement strand
GTTCCGATGGGCCTCAAGGGCCGCCGCCCAGCCGGGGCAGCAGCAGCTGGGCGGTCCTGAGGTAGATGAACACGCCCGCCACGTCGGTGGCCGTGGTGATGAAGGGGGCCGACATCAGGGCCGGATCCAGCCCCAGGCGGTCGAACAGCAGGGGCAGGGCCGCTCCGGCGGTGGCGGCCAGGGTGGTGATGGCCACCAGGCTGATGCCGGCCGAGGCGGCCACCAGCGGGCTGCCGCCCATGGTCCAGGCCCAGGGCACCACCACCACCGCCAGCAGCCCCCCCAGCAGCGCCCCGGCCACCAGCTCGCGGCCGATCGTGCGCCAGGGGCCCAGGGACTGCAACCGCTGGGTGCTGAGGCCGCGAATGACCACGGTGGAGCTCTGGGCGCCCACGTTGCCCCCGGTGCCGATCAGCAGGGGGATGAAGGCCGCCAGCAGCACCACCTGCTTGAGCACATGCTGCTCGGAGGCGATCACCGCCGAGGTGCCGGTGTTGGCCACCAGCAGCACCAGCAGCCACACCACCCGCCGCCGCGCCACGGTGAAAAGGTTGCTGCGGAAGTAGTCGTCCTCGTCACCGGCCTGCACGGCTCCCGCCGCGTAGAGGTCGCGGGTGGCCTCCTGCTGGATGACGTCGATGACGTCGTCGACGGTGACGATGCCCACGAGGCGCTGCTCCCGATCCACCACCGGCACGGCCAGGAAGTCGTAGCGCTGGATCACCCGGGCCACCTCCTCCTGGTCGGTGTCCGTGGTGACGCTCATCACCTCCCGGGTCATCACATCGCCCAGACGGTCCTCCGGATCGGCCGTCACCAGATCCCGCAGCGACAGCATGCCGCTGAGGTGCCGGG
>JALQST010000545.1 GCA_023264315.1 Nodosilinea sp. BSH.14 | reverse complement strand
AGGGGATGCAGCAACCCATCCATAGGGCAAGGTTTCACGGAACGTAATCAGGGGCCACCGCTATCTTAGGGGATTGCCTGGGCTATCGGGCACTGGCTCGCCGGGTGAGCCACTTCACCAGGTCGGCCCCCCGGAGGCCCAGCACATCGGCATAGCGCTGAAGCCCCCCCATTGGGCCAGGTTTCCAGCAAATTCTTGAAATTACACTCCTCAATGGCCTGGATCACCACCGGAGACAGGGAACTTCGCTGGGCCACCTCGATGAGGGTCAACCCTTGATCAATCCGGCTTGATGCAGGTAGGCGGCGATCTCATAGAACCGCTCTTGAACCGAGGCAGACACCAGCCCAGGCTTCCCGGTTTTAGGTGAAGCTGGATTGTTGAGTTCAGACATCAATGCACCCGTCGGGAAGATCAGAGAATACGAAGTTGGTTGGCGGACGACCTCGGCCCAGTTGTCCCAGGTCGTAGAACGGGCTGAAACAACGGATGGCCGAGATCGCTTTAAACGATTTTTACATGCCTTATAAGTAAGGCTAACGAGCTTGCCACCTTACCTCAAGGGCAAAACGTAAGGTGTTTTAAGGGGATTTTGAGGAAAGAAGGTCGTTAATCAACTCACTCATCCAGCTAAAACGATAAATAAGACTTACTTTGAACCTGAGTTCGGGATAAAACAAGGACTGCCATCTTTAGAAACCTGCTTTCGACTTGCACTCTAGCCCTCACCCTAAATCCCTCTCCCCAAGGGAGAGGGATTTAGGGTGAGGACTACCAGGGGATCTGGTGACCAGGTCTAACCCGAACTGAGGTTAGGGACGATAGCAGTATATGCATTATAAACCATCTTTTGCTTTCCCT
>JALQST010000544.1 GCA_023264315.1 Nodosilinea sp. BSH.14 | reverse complement strand
TGTTGCGTCTGGGCTTGGCAAAGAACTGGATGCCAACGGAGCACTTCAGCGATGCGCTGAGCGATCTGATTCGCCGGGGAGCCCGCCAGATCATCGCCCAGGCGGTGGAGGCCGAATTGGAGGACTTTCTGGCTCAGTATCGAGACCGTCGGGATGAGCAAGGACGGCAGGTGGTGGTGCGCAACGGCTACCTGCCCGAGCGCACGATTACAACGGGCGTTGGGGAGGTGGAGATACAGGTACCGAAGGTGCGCGACCGCAGCGGCAGCGGCATCAAATTCACCTCGGCGTTGTTGCCGCCGTACCTGAAACGGGCCCGCAGCGTCGAGGAATTACTGCCGTGGCTGTACCTCAAAGGGGTGTCCAGTGGGGACTTTAGTGAGGCGCTGTCATCGCTGTTGGGCGAAGCACCGAAGCGGTAGTCAAGGCTGGAACGAGCCACACCTAACCACTCACAGGGCCGGACAATGCTCAGAGGCTCATGGTCGCGCACTCCCAGGGCTTGTCGCGGCTCAGCCCGAGGTGGGCCGACCGATGGGCTCAACCATCGCGTTCCACCTTCAACGGCCCAATCTGGCGATAGCGTTCATCGATTTGGGCTTGCTGAGCGGCAGCGGCTAGCGGGTTTCGAGTGCTCTCAAATAGGTCACTTGCACCTTCGATCCGTGGGCGTTTCCAGGTGTTGATGACCGTAGGGGGCAGACTGTACCCACTCGCCAACTCAGAAACGGTCTTCTCCCCTCCAACCCCATCTAGGGCCACGTTAGCCTTGAAGGCTGGGCTGGATTGCTTGCGTTTGTTACTCATGAACGACTCCTATTATTGTTGGAGTCGTTCAGAGCTTAGCCCCCTGGCCAGTTTG
>JALQST010000543.1 GCA_023264315.1 Nodosilinea sp. BSH.14 | reverse complement strand
AAATAATTAAATCTGTATATCCGATGGTAGAAAGAATTGAAACCGATGTTGAAGACGATGGGGATGAAATACATCCATACTATACGATAGTAATTGAAATATTTTTAAATGATGATACGATAAATTCAAATAATATGTATCAAAAAGGAATGGATCCTCATTATTTAGTTGATTTTTATATGAGAGATTTATTGAAATTAGTTAGTATCTCAACAAGAGATATTGAACAAGTTTACATAAATGTTTTTGATACTGAAAGAGATCCTATTTATCCTTCTTAATTTTATCATTATATTTAGACAAAGTTCTCATATGAAAAATATTCTTATTATTTTTATTTTATTTTTAAGTTCTTGTCAAATATATACCGGTGTTATTTTAGATAGAGTGATGCCAGGTACAAGAAAAGATTATCCGATAAAAGATACTTTGGCTTGTGCGATTAAAGTTAAATTTGAAAAAAATCAAAGAGAAATTTGGTGTAGAGATGTTATGTGTCAAGACGATTATAATACGGGTGACACAATTCAATTTTACATTACCAATAAAAGGAGAAGTAATATTTTTCTACCATAAACTATTTATATATAAAATAATCCTATGAAAAATCCATTTAAAATACAAATCAATCCTGAATTTCTTAAAGTAATCCAAGAGATTGCTGAGAAGAAAAAATTACAACAAAAACAAACAACAAAGAAAAACTAAAGTTATGTTAGAAACAGAAAAAGCAAACATATATGGCATGTTATTAAGTCAACATACTAAACTACACAATCAGATTAATGAAATCAAAGGACAAAACATTGATTTAAGTAAAAATCAGTTGATGGAGATTAAAAAATTAGAAGGCGTTCAAGTAGAGA
>JALQST010000542.1 GCA_023264315.1 Nodosilinea sp. BSH.14 | reverse complement strand
CATCAAAGCCTTTTGACAAGGGCTCTGGAGAAAGCCGTCATGCAATTTAGATGCACATCAGCTTACAAACAGACACCGAACTAGATGAACTGTTGCGTCCTCTATTGCCAAAGGTGTTTCAGGCCGCAGCAATCATTTTTTTGGCCATCAAGGCTAGCGAAATCTTTCTCGGGCAATCGGCAGCGGCACTGGTGGGCTTGCTAGGCGGTGCTGGTATTACCCTGGGTCTGTTGGCTAAGGATATTGTCTATGACTGGTTTTGTACCATTGTGATCTATTCTGATGGGCTTTATCGGGAGGGCGATTGGATTGCGGTATCGGGTCTGGATGGCTTTGTGCAGGTGTTAAAAATTGGATTCCGTACCACCACACTGCACATCTATCAGTGGGGGTCGATCATCAAGATGCCCAATTCTAAAATGATTACTGGCATTGTTGAAAACTGGTCACAAAACCCCGGTGATGAATTAAAGTGGGGTTTATCTTCGACGTTAAGAATTGACAATATTTCTGCTGCCCAAACCAGTCGAATCTGTGATGGTATTGGCGATATATTACCCTCAATTCCTGGAATGTCTCAAGAATTTACTGTGCGATTCAGTCAGATTGACAACAATGCTCGAGTCATTAAGATCGTTTCTTTTGTCAATGATGATAAGTTGTATTTTGATGCAGAACGTAACTTAAACCTGGCAATTCTAGGGCTATTAGAGCAGGAAGGTATCGATTTCTTGACCGTAGAAATGGAAACCACGCCAGAGAAATATAAGCAGAATTTGAAGCTGAATAACAATTAGAAATCTTCAATTACTGCCATTGCTTTTTATAATGGGGCAGCGGCAATCACAAAACGATTAATGACATCTCGCCTAT
>JALQST010000541.1 GCA_023264315.1 Nodosilinea sp. BSH.14 | reverse complement strand
AAAAATTAGGGTGGTTTGGACATCTTCCTGGCACGGTTGTAGCAATGGCAATAGCTACAGTGGTTACGGGCTTATTCAACTTGCCGGTAGATACCATTGGCAGCCGCTTTGGCGGCATTCCATCCAGCCTACCGCATTTTGAATGGATTCCAATTAGCTGGAGTACTGCGCAGTACATGGTCACACCTGCATTGACCTTGGCTCTACTCGGTGCAATTGAATCTTTGCTTTGCGCTCGAGTTGCTGACGGCTTAATACATGATCGCCATGACTCTAACCAAGAACTGATGGCACAAGGCGTAGCTAACTTAGTCAGTCCATTTTTTGGCGGTATGCCAGCAACTGGCACGATTGCTCGAACAGTCACCAACATTGAAAGTGGCGGAACAACGCCAATCGCCGGCATTGTTCACGCAAGCACCCTTCTTATCGTTGTGCTGTTTGCCGCCCCGTTGGCAAAAGATATTCCCTTAGCAAGCCTAGCAGCCATTTTGATGTACGTCGCATGGAATATGGGTGAGTGGCGAAAATTTATTGATCTTAAGCAATTTCGTTTGCCTTATCGCCTTACGATTCTGAGCGTGTTCCTACTCACGGTCATTCTCGATCTTACGGTTGCAGTTCAAGTAGGATTGCTCTTTGCTTTTATTACCTTTATCTACCGCATATCCAGTCTCTCACGATGCGAGCTGGCTGATATTCAACACTACCCTGCACTAGAAAACCATCAAGGCCGAATTGATGCTTACCGTATTTATGGTGCAATCTTTTTTGGCGCGGTAAAACTGCTTGAGAAAATTGAAAAAAATCTACCATCACAAATATTGCTCCTGGATTTAAAGAACGTTATTTACATCGATACTTCTGGAATGGAAGCGATTACC
>JALQST010000540.1 GCA_023264315.1 Nodosilinea sp. BSH.14 | reverse complement strand
CTGTAATCCCACCTAAAAAGAATACTGTAGGAACTGCTAAACCATGAACTGCTAACCAACGGAAAGTAAAAATTGGATATGCTACCGGTTGATTAATATTTTTTGTCATTTTTTTACCTCTTATAAACCTTTAGTTAAATCTTCTAATTCTTGTTTTGCACTGAAACGATCGTTTACTAATGGTACTTGTTGACGATCTTGTGTAAAGTATTCGTTAGGTCGTGGTGTTCCGAAAACATCATATGCTAACCCAGTACTAATAAATAACCATCCTGATACAAAAAGAGAAGGAATTGTAATAGTATGAATAATCCAGTAGCGTACACTTGTAATAATATCTGAAAACGGACGTTCACCTGTAGATCCACCAGACATAATTATATATTCTCCTATAAAAAATGATTGTTGCTCATTCAAATACTTAACCTAAAGCGGGCAGGGGGAATCGAACCCCCATCATTAGCTTGGAAGGCTAAGGTTTTACCACTAAACTATGCCCGCATATAATATATTATATTACTATACGAGTATAAAAAGCAATAAAAAGATTATTATAAATTTTCTAATTTTAAATCTAAGAATTTAGCTAAATCAGCAGCTTGATCTTCTAAGTCTGAAATTGAATCTGGTTGTTGAACAGGTGTTAGTGGAATTTTTCGTTCATCTTTAAGACATAAATAAATAATTCTTTGAGGGTTTAAACCTTCAGAAATTTTTATTCCAATTGACTGAATGTTACTTAATGGGTAAGTTAAAAGAATTTCTCGATTTTTTCCTGGAAACCCTTTTCTTACAACTTTTACAAGATTTTCAACTTTATTATATTCATTATAACCACTTCCTATATCCCAAAATAATGTTGCAATTATATAAATGCTTAACCCGAAACT
>JALQST010000053.1 GCA_023264315.1 Nodosilinea sp. BSH.14 | reverse complement strand
GAGCAGAGGCCGGGGGGGTAGACGAGGGGGAGGCTGGGGTTAGACCCATTTCCCCACCACCACGCGCACCGTGCCATCCTCTAGGGTTTGTTCTTCCAGCACATCAAACCCCTGGGCATCCACCGTGGCCCGCAGCAGTTTGTGGGTATAGGTCTGGGTCACTTGGTCGATAAAGTGCTGTTGGTTAATCTTGGCTCCCCAAAAATCCGCCACCAGTTCATAGGTTGCCCCGGCCTTGCGAAAGCCCAGGTCGTAGCCGTTATTCTGTCGGATCACGTAGTCCGCCTGGGTGCGGCCCCCAGCAAATCCCCGGACATGGGTCTGACAGAGCACCGTATATCCAAGGGATTGCAGCGCCTCTCGCAGCACCTCGCCCTCGGTGATTTTGACTTGAATCGTGGTGAAATGGGACATGGTTAATCGACCTCCAGGGGGTTAATACCTTGTTGAAGACTGTACTGACGAATTTCCTCGGAAAGTTGGGTATCCTCTGAGGCGGTGCGGGCTCCGGCCATGGCGGCCCAGCGTTTGAGCGCCTCAATTTGATCCTTAGCAATGGCGGCCAGGGGCACGGTCTCGGCCATGGCCCGCAGAATGTCGTCGGTGTTGACATCGCGACGACTACCATTTTGGCGCGTGCCAAAGGCGCGGTGCATGGCGTCGATGATCACCTGTTCAATTTCTGCCCCGCTGAACTGAGGCGAGTGCTGGGCCAAGCGGTCGAGATCGAACTCTCGGAGGCGGCTGGGCCGCAGCCGTTGGAGATGCACCCGAAAAATCTCCCGACGTTCCCGCTCGGTGGGCAAATTGAGGAAGAAGATTTCATCGAATCGGCCCTTCCGCAGCAGTTCCGCCGGGAGCACCTGCACATTATTGGCCGTCGCCACAATGAACACGGGGGCCGTCTTCTCCTGCATCCAGGTAATCAAACTGCCAAACACCCGGCGGCTGGTGCCCGAATCGCCATCGCTGCCGCTGGTGACGTTGCCAAAGGCTTTATCGATCTCATCAATCCACAGCACACAGGGAGACATCGCCTCCGCCAGTTGCACCATCTGGCGGGCACGGTTTTCGCTTTCTCCCACCAGGCCGCTGAACAACCGCCCCGCATCCAGGCGCAACAGCGGTAGCCGCCACTCATGGGCAATGGTTTTGGCCGATAGGGATTTTCCGGTGCCTTGAATCCCCACCAGCAACACCCCCTTGGGATTGGGCAACCCATAGCGTCGGGCTTCATCGGTAAAGGCATCCTGGCGGAGCCGCACCCACTGCTTGAGGGCCTCTAGTCCTCCCACCTGATTCAGCGTCTCTTGGGTATGGAAAAACTCCAAAATGCCGGTCTGACGGATGGCCTGCTGTTTCTCCGCCAACACCCCCTCAATATCCGCCTCGTTCACCTGCTGCTTCGCAGCCAAGGCCTTCGCCAACACGCGCCGAATCCGGGCGCGACTGAGCCCCTGACACGCCTTCACCAACTGCTCCCGCGCCAGCCCCGCCACCTGTAACTTATCCGGCACCACGAGTTGGCCAATCAGTTGGTCAATTTCAACGGGGGCGGGTAAGGGGAAATCCAGCACCGTCACATCCTCCGTGAGGTCGGGCGGGAGTTCCAGCGTTCGACTCACCAACACCACCGTCGCTCGGCTATTCTGGGCTTTCAGGTCAGCCACCAAATTGCGTACCTGGCGAATATGGGGAATATTGGCGGGTAGGGTGGGTTTCAGGAAGGGATGGGCATCCTTCAGCACAAACAGGTTGGCCTCCTGGGGCGGGGCCTTGGCAATACGGGTCAAGGCGGGCATGAGTGCCCCCTTATCCGCTCCGTTGTCGCTCCAGCCCCGCACCACATCCCAGGTTCGGATGATGCGGGGCGGTTGCCCCAGACTCGCCACCTGAGCCAGCACCTCATCCACCGGGTCTTCCTCCACCGCCACCAGGTAGATCAACCCATAGCGTGCCCGTAGCATGAGGTCGAGATCTTGTACCAAGCCATGGTAGGCCCCCGCCGTTGACCGGAACGACCCCTCAGATCCGCGATTCACCATCCCTCATCTCCTTGGATACCTACCCACACCCCCCGAGCCGTGGCCCTTGGGGTACGATACATCAGCCACCGCCCCGTTGATATGGTTAATCTCCCTTGCGAAAAACCCGTAGAAACCCTGATAAGGTAAGGGTTCTTCGTCCCTGATACCTGCGGGTTAGCGCTCCCCTCATCTCGGTATCTACGGGGAATATTTTTTCACAAGTTTAGTCTTTAACCCTGAAAGACTCCCCAACAATTCAAGGCACTCTGGAGAAGCTGAGGGTTATGGGCCTCCAACCGCCATGCCCCACCACCACCCTTTACCCCCCACCCAGGCTATGGCTGAGTATCAACAGATTGAATATCGCATTCTCAAAGATGGCACCGTTCAAGAAACGGTTTTGCAGGCCACGGGAGCTAGCTGTGTCCAGACGACCGCCGGGGTTGAGGCAGCCCTCGGTACGGTTCAAGACCGCACCCTCCTGCCGGAGTATGAGCAAAACGAGGCCCTGGTCGAGCAAACCACCGACCTCAACCTCCATTCGTCTCACTAGCCCTGGAGCACCCCCATGCTAGATCTACCCAACGCTCCGTTGATGCTTGGGCTGGCCCCCCTCGCCCTGGCCATAGGATTAGGGGGCTGGTATCTGTACGGACTTCAGGACACGGCGATGGCGCAATCCTACCCCCATGATGCTTGGCTCAAGGCCCGAATGGGTGAGCGAGATCTCCCCACCTGGCAGGCGCTCCAACAGGCCGCTGGTCTGTCGAAAACCTCCCTACAAAACCTGCGGCGGGGCCACTGCCAACGCCTCCGGTGGGAGCAGTTTGAACAGGTCGCCCAGGCGCTCCAGTGGCCCCTGGCCACCCTCCTCGCCCAGCTTGATCTGATCGCGGCCCCCGCCGCCCCCGCCCCCCCTGAGACTGACCCCGCCCTGGAGCAACTGCGCCAGGAATGTCTGGCCCTGCGCCAAGACCTGGCCCAGCAGGACGCGGCCAGTACCCAAGCCGCCACCCAGCAAAGTTTCTTTGAGCTGCAACCCCTACTCACCCAGTTCCCCACCGTGCCGCGCATGGTGGAGGTGCAGCCGAATCTGCCCGCCCGTAATCTCTTGCCCCTGTTCAATGCCCTCAATAACTGGTTGGCCCGCTGGGAGATCAGCCCCATTGGCGAACCCTGGCAACCCGTCCCGTTTGACCCCCGCCTGCATCAACCCGATGGGGCCGATATGGAGCCCGAAGAAACTGTGTATGTCCGCTTTGTTGGCTATCGCCAGGGCGATCAAATCCTCGCCCGTGCCAAGGTTAGCCGTACCCTGCCCGCCGCTGCTTCTCAAGCATCATGACTCTGATCGCCATTGATTTCGGAACGAGCAACACCGTCGTTTGTGAACAGGATCCCGTCACGGGACAACCCCGATCCCCGCGCCAGTTTGCCCAAATCTCCCGCGCCTACGAAACCACCCAGGGCCAGGTTCAGGTGGTGCCTAGCCTCCTAGCGGTTCAAGGCCCCCATCGCATCCTGATCGGCGATCCGGTGCGTCGGGATCAGATCCACCTGTCCCAACCAGAACGCACTTTCCAAGGGTTTAAGCGCGATTTAGCCGCCGATTTTCAGTCTCCCCCTCGGCAGATCGACGGCGAAGCCTACGATGCTCACCGCGTGGCCGAACTGTTTCTCACCCAGATCTGGCAACAGGTGTTAGATCAGGGTATCCAGCCCTCCCAGGTCATTCTGACGGCTCCGGTGGGGGCCTTCGAGCGATACCTCGATTGGTATCGAGATGTGGCCGCTGCCCTGGGCATGCCCAAGGTGCAGATTGTGGATGAAGCCACCGCCGCCGCCCTGGGCTATGCGGTTCAGCGTCCGGGCAGCGTTGTCTTGGTGGTCGATTTTGGCGGCGGTACCCTAGACCTCAGCCTCGTCCGCACGGGTACAGCGGAGGCTGGCTCCGCCATTCAGGCAGAGGTAATCGCCAAGTCCGATGCCTACATCGGCGGGATGGATGTGGATCAGTGGTTAGTGGAAACCACCCTAGACACCCTGGGCCTCGGTCGAGCGTCCCTATCCCCAACGGCCAGAACCCTACTGCTGGAAATGGCCGAGCGGATCAAAATTCGCCTTTCCTCGGTTCCAGAGGCCAAGGAAAGCTGGTTTGATGATGAGTCCTTTACGGCCTATGACATGGCCTTTACCCAGGCCGAGATGAGCCAGTTGCTGGAGGAAAAAGACTTTCTGGGCCAGCTCCGCCATACCCTCGATGAGGTGCTCAGTGTCGCCATGGCCAAGGGCATCAGCAAGGCCCATATTGAGCAGGTGCTGCTGGTGGGGGGAAGCTGCCAAATTCCCGCCGTGCAGCAGTTGGTCACGTCCTACTTTGGCGCGGCCAAGGTGCGCCTCGACAAACCCTTTGAGGCCGTGGCCCAGGGAGCCCTCCAACTGGGTCAACGGGCGGCGGTGCAAGACTACCTGCGCCACAGCTATGCCATCCGGCTCTGGAACCCCCACGCCCAGATCCACGAATATCTCACCTTGTTTCACCAAGGCAGCACCTACCCCTGCCAACGGCCCGAGCCCCTCCGGCTCCAGGCCGCCCAGGATGGACAACGGGAAGTCCGTCTTGATATTGGGGAGGTCGGCCAATCGACGCAGGCGGAGGTCTTTTTTGATCGCGGTGGCCGGATGAGTAGCCGTCAGTTCCAGGGAACGATTGACTATCGATCCCTCGATACCCAACATCAAGCGGTGTGTGTGGCTCACCTCAATCCCCCAGGCCGAGCCGGAGAAGACCGGATTGAGGTGACGTTTGAGGTGAATGCCCAACGCACCCTCCTAGCCAATGTCCGGGATCTCCGCTCGGGCCAATGGTTGGTCTATCAAGGAGCCGTCGCCCGGTTGCAGTGAGGGCCAGAGGCCGGCCCCAAGGCCGCATCGTTCAGCCAAAGCCATACCCAAAAGCCCAATGCGTAGGGTGCATTCGTGGAGCAACGCGGAGCCATGCACCCACCCCATCCATCAGGAACCTGCGAGGGGGTGGTGCATGGCGGTTCGGGGTCAAACAACAGGGCAGGCTCGGGTCGCATCGATCCACGACCGTCATTATAGAATCGTCTCCCCACGTTTCGGCCCCCTCCTTCCCCCCTCCGGGAGTTCGGGATCCGCCCCGACATCGGGGGGCGAGGTTCGTCAGGTGCATTCGCGAAGCCATGCACCAAGGCCCTGAGATCTCCACGATAAAAACTCGGGAGCTTGGTAGCCCCGTCTCTTTAGAGCGGGGCGGAAAAGCGACTCGGCGGCTTTAGCCGCCGTTAAGAATGGTGAGGATCGGTAACGAAAATAGCTAAAAGACTAAGAAAACGCAAAAGTACCTACGAGGTCGCATCTGCTGTACTTAAGATGGGATTAGCCTTAAGTGAGTTGAGCCTCTCCAGCGAGGTAATCCCCCCGCCATCCCCGTATCTCCTCTCCAGTTTCCCCGTTTCTGTCGCAATTCTAACGATGACTAGGAATTGTGCTGGTTCTAGGCCACTTCTTTATTGCTAGATCGATAGCCTGTCTCTTGGCGAAAACCCTTTGTGTAAGGAATAATCATTATGAAACGCTTAGTGGTTTGTTGTGATGGTACCTGGCAAGACTTAAATCAAAAAGCTCCTGGTAATGTCGTTAAGATCGCTCAAGCGATTCGTCCAATGGATCACGATGGCATTAAACAGGTTGTTTACTACGATGATGGTATTGGTTGCGGCAGTGGAATTCCCCTGGCTAACAAAATTGAGAAATGGGGTGGTGGAATCTTTGGATGGGGTATTGATCATAAGATTCAAGATGCCTATCGATTTCTTTGCCTCAATTATGAGCCAGGTGACGAGATCTACCTATTTGGCTTTAGCCGAGGTGCCTATACTGTTCGTAGTTTAAGTGGATTGATTTATAATTCTGGCTTGCTCCAGAGAAACTATTTAAGAAAAGTTTATGATGCCTATGAACTATATCGCAACCGTTCTAATCAGGCTGCACCCAACAATCGTCAAGCCCTTCAATTTCGCCAGAATTATTGTATTCAATACTGTCCTCCCCAGGGTATTGAAGAAATAGATCAGGGCAGAATTCCAATTAAAGCGCTGTGCTGTTGGGATACCGTTTGCTCTCTAGGTTTACCTAATATTGTGTCTTTTTTAGATATTGATGAACGCACCAGAAAGCGATATTCATTTTTCAATCATCATATCAATCGGCTTGTAGAGTTTGCTTTTCATGCGGCGGCTATCGATGAAGTTCGAGAAGCTTATAATGTGATTCCGATGGAGCCTTGCCAGAGTTGTGAAAATAGACAGCAAATTCGTCAGGTTTGGTTTCCAGGCCACCATGGTTGCTTAGGTGGCGGTGATCGGGATCTACAAGGTTTATCGGATGCGGCCCTCGTTTGGATGATGGATCAAGTAGAACCCCTCAGACTTAGTTTAGATAAACATAAGATTGAAGGGGGAATTTATGTCAACTACAAAACTCTCTTTGATCACCAGCCAAGAGGCATTGATCGATTTGCTCCAAGGGTAAGTAGAGTAGTTTATGGCGGATTTCATGCTCTTCATCAGAGTGTTATCCAGCGATGGAATGATCCTGATATGAATTATCAGCCCAAAAACTTAAAAGCCTTTGAAGAGTTACTTGATGCCTATGGCGCAGGCAAAGCTAACGGTCTAAAGGAACTGGCGCAACCTTCCTCTATTTCTCAATAGCTGGAGGAGGAACCCCTTGCCTGACTCATCGTTGACGCAAACGAGAGTTGCTTGGCGTGACACCCTCCCGACGCTGACCCTACGGGTACAGCGCGGGACTTATAGCTCCCCGAACCCCTCAAAAGTTAAACCCGATGGTCTTAATGCTAGATCCCCGGAATTTCCGAGAGGGCACATTCGAGTTCTTCCACTGAAAAGCGAGTGGACGATTGCCATTCTTCCAGGGTAAATTCATAGCCCAACCGTTTGGCCATGGCCACAAATTCCTCAGGGGTAGAGGAGACATTGAGACGATGTTTTAGATCGGGGTTGAGTTGGGCATCGCGAAAGAGGCGAACAACATGGGTCTGGGACATGGCGGTTTCCTTGAGGTTTCCCGGGTGTTCTAGACATCATAGGAACCCCGCTGGGGAAGGCTGGAAAACCGAACAAAGTTTTAACAAATTGGCAGGGGCAGGGGCGGGGCTTCTGTCTATGATGGAAAAGCCTTAGGGGACGTTGGATTGTGTTGAATCATTCGCTGACACAGTATGTTCTGAGGCGCTATCTGCTGCGGTTTCCCGGCCCGCTGCGAGTGGCGCGGTATCAACGGCTGGCCCGGTGGCCCTGGCTGCGGCCCGTTTTGGAGGACATTAAGCCGGAGGTGCTGCCGCCGGAGGTGTGGCCCGAGGCTCCCGAACCGGAGCCTGAGGATACCGGCCTGATTGCCCCAGCCGGGGTGGCTCCCTGGCCCGCTCACTATTCCCAGTATCGCTGCGAGGTGGGATCGCCGCTGAATTGTGCCCTGGCGGCGCGGGCTTTGGAGGAGAACCCCGAGGCGACGGTGTGCCCCCGCTGCGGGTTTATGACCCCGCTGCCCGTGGGGGCGGTGGTGCGGGGCGAGGTGGGCGACTATCGGGTGGGGCGCTGCTTGGGGCAGCAGGGCATTGGTCGCAGCTACCAGGCCACCATGCTGGGGACAGAAACCCCCGTCACCCTGCGGGAATACCTGCTGCCGGAGCGCTACTTCAACCAGCGGGATCAGCAGCAGCGGCGGGATATGTTTTTGAACCAGACGGGGGTGAGTTTGGCCGATGGCCGCAGCCAAGACCTGCGCGTGATGGCCCCCCTTGAGGCGTTGGCTCCCCTGGGGGAGACGCGGACGTACCTGGTGTTGCCCGAGGAGGATCAGGCGGTTTCCCTGAACCACCGGCTGACCCAGCGGCCTCCCTTCACCTCGGGGGAGGTGTATCGGGTGCTGCGGCAGGTGTTACAAACCCTGACCGGGCTGCACCAACAGCGCTACGCCCTCTCCCCGGGGCGGTTGCAGACGGGAATGGTCCACGGTAATATCCAGCTTTCTAGCCTGCGGTGGGTGGATCAGGGGGGGGAAGGCTTTGTCTACCTCACGGACTTTGCCCTCTGGGAAGACGCCATCAACCCCCTGGTGATTGAGGCGGCGGTGCCCTCGCCCCAGGAGGATTTGCGGGCCTTGGGACGGGTGGCCTTTTATCTGCTGACGGGTGGCCCCACCGATGCCGAGGGCCAGCGGCTGAACCCCAGACTGGAGGCCCACTGGCCCGAGGTTTATCCGCCCCTGAAATCGTTTATCCGCCAGATCGTCGGCCTTGAGGCCCCCTTCCCCGATGCCAAGGCGGCCTACCAAGCCCTGCTGCATCTGCCGCCGGAACCCGTGGTCAATCAACTGGCCCCGCCCAGCGTGGTGGATCGGCGGCGGCGAGCCCGGTGGAAAACGGCCCTGGTGGCTCTGCTGATTCTGGGGGGCGTGGGCCTAGGAGCCTATGGGCTCTGGCAGTGGCTGCGGCCCAAACCCCTCGTGGCGGAGGAAACGCCGCCCCCCTGCTGCTTTGGGGCGGTGGGGGCGGTGCCGGAGGGAACCTTTGTCTACACGGCCCTGGCGGGGGATGTGTGGGAAGACCTGCTGCGCTGGCAGCCCCAGGATGGCCTCACCCTGCCCTGGGAGACCCACTTGGCCCAAACTCAACCGGGACTCACGCTGATCCATCGGCCCACGCCCTCCATCGCCGCCGCCCTAGAGGTGGTGCAAACCCGCCAAGCGGCCTTTGCCATTGTGCCGTTGCTCCAACCGCTGCCGCCGGATTTGGCCGCCCAGCCCATTGCCTACGATGGCCTTGCCGTCGTTGTCGCCTTTAACTACCAGGGCCGCAGCCAAGGCTTGCCCGACCAACTGAAGGGCCGTCTCACCCTCACCCAGGTGCAGGATCTCTACCAAGGCACCACGAAATTTTGGGGCCAAATTCGGTCTGGCCTCAGCCTGCCCCTAGAGCTTTACGTTAACCCCAGCCCCACTACCCTGGCGGCGATTGACCATTTTATTTTTCCAGGGGAACCCGCCTCCGGCCCCGTTCCCCCTAGCCGTGCCACCCCCGTGGGCCTGCCCCCCATCCCCATGCTGCGCCGCATCATCAACGACTTTGAAACCGCCGGGGTGGGCAGTGTGGGCCTCACCCCCCTCAGTTCCATCGGTGGCCAGTGTTCGGTCTATCCCCTGGCGGTTGGCCCTTCGCGTCGCCGCGCCGTGCAGCCCCTCCGCAAGGCCTCCGGTCAGCCTATTCACCCCGATGTGGATCTCTGCCGCACCAAGGGCGTCTACCGGATCGATCCGGCGGTGCTGAGTCAGGCGGACTATCCCCTGGCCTACCCCGTTGCGGTGGTCTATCGCCGCGACAACCGCCTGCCCCCCGTTGGCCCCAAGTTTGCCGAAATCATGCTCACAGAGGAGGGCCAAACCTACCTGCGCCAGGTACACCTCAGCCCCGTGCGCCCCGCCGAGGATCGGTGAATGCCGCCGAAAACCGCTGCCCCACCGTTGCAAGCAGGACTCGACCTAAGTGGAATACCCATCGCCCCACCCACCGCCTACCCTAGGGAGATCAGGGGAGATGGTGAGGGGCCTGAAGCAACAGCGGATTATGGTTCAAGCGCTTTCTAATCTCAAGTCCTGCTTGGCTATGCTTGGTTCTCTAAGGGTGCATTGCGGCTCACGAAGGTGGTTAGGGATAGATCGCTAGGTGTGAGAGCCGCGAATGCACCCTACAAGTCTAATTTTCCTTTTTATTAACTTTTCCGTGACTGACTGAACGCCTCTTTGATTAACCCAAAGTTTTCTCTCCTATGCCTGCTACTTCCTACATTGCCAAGCCCATTTTGAAGGTCGATGGTCAGGCCGTGAAAGCGGCGGTCTTGGAGGATATTCTACAAATTTCGGTGGAGGAAAGTTTGCATTTGCCAGGGATGTTTACCCTGGTGCTGCGCAATGATTATCGACCAGGAGCGGACGCGGATACGGTTTGGAAACATCGGGATATCTTTGCCATTGGTAAAGCGGTGGAACTGGGGTTTATTTCTAGCACGACGGAGGACACGGAGTTTGACGATGCGGCGGAAGCTATCCTTTTGAAGGGGGAAATTACCGCCATCGAAACCCAGTTTACCCGCGATGCCCAAGCGCCGATTATTGTGCGGGGCTACGATGCCTCCCATCGGCTGCATCGGGGGCGGCAAAGTCGTTCGTTTCAAAATAAAACCGATACCGATATTGTGAAACAAATTGCTGGAGAAGTGGGCCTGCCCACGGGCACGGTAGACAATACCGGCGGCCCCTATGGCTATGGCGATATTGGCGGCAGCAATGGCTATATTTTCCAGGAAAACCAAACCAACATGGAGTTCCTGCGATCACGGGCGGCTCGCCACGGGTTTGAGTTGTTTGTGCAGGACGGCAAGCTGAATTTTCGCAAACCCAAAAAAGACGGCAGCGTGAGCCTAGAATGGCTGAAGGAATTACACAGTTTTCGGGTGCGGGTGAGCAGCGCCGAAATGGTGGATAGTGTGGAGGTGCGGGGCTGGGACTACAGCAAAAAAGAGGCGATTGTGGCCAGCAGCAGCAGTCGTAGCGCAGTCATTACCAGCACCAGTCAGGGCACGGGAACGGACAAAACTAAGTTTAAGGGCAAGCCCAGCAGTCCTAAACTGGTGGTAGTAGATCAGGTGATGTCCCAAACGGCGGAGGCGACCACCCTGGCGGGGGCGCTCTATGGCGAAGTGGGGGGAGAATTTATCCAGGCCGATGCCCGCAGTGAGGGAAATCCCCAGATTCGACCGGGCAAGGTTGTCAAGCTCACCAACATGGACAAATACAGCGGTGATTACTACGTCACCGAAACCCGCCACCTGTTCTATGAGCGCATCTACACCACGGAATTTAGCGTGCGGGGGCTGCGGGGGGGAGATTTGCTGCACCTGCTGGCCCCGCCCAACCCCTTGCAACCGGGCCAAACCTGCCTAATCGGCATTGTGGCCGACAATAAGGATCCCAAAAACTGGGGCCGGGTGCGGGTCAAGTTTCCATCGCTGACCGAGGAACATATGAGCAACTGGGCCAGGGTGGTTTCGGTGGGGGCGGGGGCCAGCCGGGGGCTAGACTGCCTCCCCGAAATTAACGACGAAGTGCTGGTGGCCTTTGAACATGGTGATATTCATCGGCCCTACGTGCTGGGTGGCCTGTGGAACGGCAAGGATGCCCCCCCCGAAACCGCCGAAAACGACGTTGCCAACGGCAAAGTGCGCCTACGCACCTTCACAACTCGGGTGGGGCATAAGCTGCAATTTGTCGAAGAGGACAAGGACAGTAGCAAAAAAGGGGTCTACCTAGAAACCGTCGCCGCCCACCAACTTCACCTCAACGACACCGACAAATTTGTCGAACTCAAAACCGCTGCCGGACACCAGGCTCGCCTAGACGACAAGGACAAGAAAATTGAGGTCAAAAGCACCGGTGGCCACCTTTTGCGCCTGGATGACAACGGCACCAAGGTGCAACTCACCTCCACCGGAGATATGACCATTCAATCCGGTACCAGCGGCACCAGCCGCGCCATCGACATCAAAGGCGGCAAAATCACCCTCACCGGCACCCAGGAAGTGACCCTGAAGGTGGGCGCGAACTCCATTAAAGTCAGCCAGTCCGGCATTGAAATTAGCGGTACCCAAGTCACCGTCAAAGCCACGGGGCCAGCCAAAATGCAGGGAGCCATCGTCGATGTGCAGGGCAGCGGCATGACGAAGATTCAGGGGGGGGTGGTGAAGATTAATTGAGGCGATGGAGTTGGGAGTTGGGAGTTGGGAGTTGGGAGTTGGGAGTTGGGAGTTGGGAGTTGGGAGTTGGGAGTTGGGAGTTG
>JALQST010000539.1 GCA_023264315.1 Nodosilinea sp. BSH.14 | reverse complement strand
CGAGCTTGCTTCAATACGAGATGCCGATAAAGTAATAGGTTTATTATTATCAAAACAAATAAAACAGGAAAAAATAAATTTAATAATTAACCGAGTGCGACCAGAAATGGTACAAAGAAATAACATGATATCTGTCGAAGATATCGTTGATATTTTATCTACAAGTATTATTGGTGTGATACCAGAAGATAAAAACATAATAATATCTACAAACCGCGGGGAGCCGATTGTAAAGAATAAAGGTAGATCTTTAATCTCGCAATCTTTAAAGGATACTACAAAAAGAATAGGTGGTGAAAAAGTACCATTTTTAGATCTAGAAGCTAATTGGATTAGAAGACTATTCTTTAAACGACAACGACTTTAAAATAAACTAAGCTAGTTAAATATTTTCAAAATTTATCTAACAAACTCTTAGTAGATTAAAAACCAAGGGTAGATGGCGAAATCGGTAGACGCACCACACTCAAAATGTGGCGATTAAAGGTCATGAGGGTTCGAGTCCCTCTCTACCCAAATGGAATTTGGTCATAGATTTTTATATTAAATATATGAGCTTACTAATTATCGGAGCTACCGGTACGATAGGAAGACAAATAGCAAAAAAAGCTTTGTCTGAAGGCTTTAAAGTGAAGTGCCTTGTTAGAAATCTAAGAAAAGGCAGCTTTCTAAAAGAATGGGGAGCAGAACTTGTATATGGAGATCTTTGTCTAAAACAAAGTCTTCCAAATACCATGAAAGGGGTTACTTGTATTATAGACGCTTCAACAACACGACCATATGAATTTCTAACCGCCGAATCTGTGGATTGGGTTGGGAAAAATAACCTATTGGATATAGCTAAACAGGCCAATATAAAAAAGTATATTTTTCTTTCCATACTAGATGGCCACAAAAAAGAAAATATTTCTCTCATGG
>JALQST010000538.1 GCA_023264315.1 Nodosilinea sp. BSH.14 | reverse complement strand
TGCTCTCCTGTGCGCGATCCACGGCGCCACGGTGGAGAACACCCTGTTTGAAGACTCCGAGCAGGCCAACACGTTCAAGGCGTTCGAGCCCACCCAGGAGGAGGAGACCTATTCGATGGTCACCGCCAACCGCTTCTGGAGCCAGATCTTCGGCATCGCTTTCTCCAACAAGCGCTGGCTGCACTTCTTCATGCTGTTCGTGCCGGTGATGGGTCTGTGGACCAGCAGCATCGGCATCATCGGCCTGGCCCTCAACCTGCGGGCCTACGACTTCGTGAGCCAGGAGATCCGCGCGGCTGAGGACCCTGAGTTCGAGACCTTCTACACCAAGAACATTCTGCTGAATGAAGGTCTGCGTGCCTGGATGGCACCGGCTGACCAGCCGCACGAAAACTTCGTCTTCCCTGAAGAGGTACTGCCCCGTGGAAACGCCCTTTAATTCCGGGCTGGTGAGTGTCGGGGGCAAGGACCTCGACTCCACCGGTTACGCCTGGTGGGCCGGCAACGCCCGCCTGATCAACCTCTCCGGTCGCCTGCTCGGCGCCCATGTCGCCCACGCCGGTCTGATGGTGTTCTGGGCCGGCGCCATGATGCTGTTCGAGGTGAGCCACTTCACCTTCGACAAGCCCATGTACGAGCAGGGCCTGATCCTGTTCCCCCACGTGGCCACCCTCGGCTACGGCGTGGGCCCCGGTGGTGAGGTCGTTGACCTCTACCCCTTCTTCGTGGTGGGTGTGCTGCACCTGATCAGCTCCGCCGTGCTCGGCCTCGGCGGCCTGTACCACGCCCTGCGTGGCCCCGAAATTCTGGAGAACTATTCCGCCTTCTTCTCGCAGGATTGGCGCGATAAGAACCAGATGACCAACATCATTGGCTACCACCTGATCCTTCTGGGTGTGGGTGCGCTGCTGCTGGTGTTCAAGG
>JALQST010000537.1 GCA_023264315.1 Nodosilinea sp. BSH.14 | reverse complement strand
AACGACCCGGGCCGCCTGCTCGCTGTGCACCTCATGCATACCGCGCTGGTGGCCGGCTGGGCCGGCTCGATGGCGCTCTACGAGCTTGCGATCTTTGATCCCTCCGACCCGGTGCTCAACCCGATGTGGCGCCAGGGCATGTTCGTGATGCCCTTCATGGCCCGCCTTGGTGTGACGGGCAGCTGGGGTGGTTGGAGCATCACCGGTGAAACCGGCGTCGACCCTGGCTTCTGGAGTTTCGAAGGCGTCGCTGCTGCCCACATCATCTTCAGCGGCCTGCTCTTCCTCGCCGCCATCTGGCACTGGACCTACTGGGATCTCGAAATCTGGCAGGACCCCCGCACCGGCGAACCGGCCCTCGACCTCCCCAAGATCTTCGGCATCCATCTTCTGCTGGCGGGTCTTGGCTGCTTCGGCTTCGGAGCCTTCCACCTCACCGGCGTCTTCGGGCCGGGGATGTGGGTGAGTGATCCCTATGGCATCACCGGCCACCTCGAACCGGTTCAGCCCGCCTGGGGTCCGGAAGGGTTCAACCCCTTCAACCCCGGCGGCATCGTTGCCCACCACATCGCCGCGGGCATCGTCGGAATCATTGCCGGCATCTTCCACATCACCACCCGTCCGCCGGAGCGCCTCTACAAGGCTCTGCGCATGGGAAACATTGAGACGGTGCTGGCCTCTGCCATCGCAGCCGTGTTCTTCGCCGCCTTCGTGGTGGCAGGAACCATGTGGTACGGAGCCGCCGCCACCCCGGTCGAGCTGTTCGGCCCCACCCGTTATCAGTGGGATCAGGGCTACTATCAACAGGAAATCCAACGCCGTGTCCAAGCTAGTATCGCTGACGGTGCTACCCCCCAAGAAGCATGGGAAGCAATTCCTGAAAAATTAGCCTTCTACGACTACGTTGGAAATAGCCCCGCTAAAG
>JALQST010000536.1 GCA_023264315.1 Nodosilinea sp. BSH.14 | reverse complement strand
AATTGCCCTTGGGCAGTTTCCGTCCCCTTGCGGGGAATTGAGGGTAGCTGACCCACCCCATCTACGTAATGAGCCACGCCACGGTCCTCCAGTTTCCGTCCCCTTGCGGGGAATTGAGGGTAGCTGACAGCAACTCAGTCTGGATCTTCAGGCAACCCCTCAGGGTTTCCGTCCCCTTGCGGGGAATTGAGGGTAGCTGACGCCAATCGGGACGAGGCCATCCCGGACTAATTAAAAGAGTTTCCGTCCCCTTGCGGGGAATTGAGGGTAGCTGACTGCGGAAACCCTCCAACGTCTACTTGGACGGGGCAAGGTTTCCGTCCCCTTGCGGGGAATTGAGGGTAGCTGACGCCAGATCGAGGAGGCCATGAGGGCCTTTCCCGACTTGAGGAGGTTTCCGTCCCCTTGCGGGGAATTGAGGGTAGCTGACGATAGATTTTTCAATGAAACCCGACCCACGGATGCGATCGTTTCCGTCCCCTTGCGGGGAATTGAGGGTAGCTGACCAAAACTTCGACAAATTAGACTGCGGTCGCTTTGAGTTTCCGTCCCCTTGCGGGGAATTGAGGGTAGCTGACGGCTGAAGCCGAAGCCGCCGAGGCTCGTGCTCGGGCTGAGTTTCCGTCCCCTTGCGGGGAATTGAGGGTAGCTGACGCAAACTCTGCTCCATGCCGCTGTAGGCGATTGAAGGGTTTCCGTCCCCTTGCGGGGAATTGAGGGTAGCTGACGGTCTTCCTCGAACCGCAGACGGCACAAAACCTGGAGTTTCCGTCCCCTTGCGGGGAATTGAGGGTAGCTGACACAGGGTGGAGGGCTACCGGTTCCTATGGGCTACCGGGGTTTCCGTCCCCTTGCGGGGAATTGAGGGTAGCTGACATGACGACGTTTTAGCAAAGAAAATCGCGCCTGGTGCCCCCGTTTCCGTCCCCTTGCGGGGAATTGAGGGTAGATCGG
>JALQST010000535.1 GCA_023264315.1 Nodosilinea sp. BSH.14 | reverse complement strand
CTAAGAAGAATACAGTAGGAACTGCTAATCCATGAACTGCTAACCAACGGAAAGTAAAAATTGGATAAGCTACAGGTTGATTAATATTTTTTGCCATGATTTTTTTTTTTTAATTATAAACCTTTAGTTAAATCTTCTAATTCTTGTTTTGCACTGAATCGATCATTTACTAATGGAATTTGTTGACGATCTTGTGTAAAGTATTCGTTTGGACGTGGAGTTCCAAAAACATCATATGCTAGTCCAGTACTAACAAATAACCATCCTGCTACAAAAAGTGATGGAATTGTAATACTATGAATAATCCAATAACGTACACTTGTAATAATATCTGAAAACGGACGTTCGCCGGTAGATCCACCAGACATATTTTATATATTCCTCTATAAAAAAAGATTGTTGCTCAGTCATATTTTCTTAAATTTAACTAAATCCTTAAAAGCGGGCAGGGGGAATCGAACCCCCATCATTAGCTTGGAAGGCTAAGGTTTTACCACTAAACTATGCCCGCATAATTGTATTATAAAATTATACGGGTATAAAAAGCAATAAAAAATTATAAATTTTCTAATTTTAAATCCAAAAACTTTGCTAGACTTGCTGCTTGTTGTTCTAATTTTGATATAGAAATTGGTTCTTGAACCGGCGTCAAAGGTATTTTTCGTTCATCTTTTAAACATAAATAAATACTTCGTGTTGGGTTTAATCCTTCAGTTATTTTTATACCGATTGAACGAATATTTGTTAATTGATATGTTAATAAAATTTCGCGATTTTTTCCGGGAAACCCTTTTCGAACAATTTTGACAATATTCTCAATTTTATTATATTCATTATATCCACTGCCAATATCTAAAAATACTGTAAGAAAAATATAAATACTAATACCGAAACTTAATGTGCCATAAAACATCATTACTAAACCTTGAGGAATAAAAACCAATTCTGTTGGATT
>JALQST010000534.1 GCA_023264315.1 Nodosilinea sp. BSH.14 | reverse complement strand
AATCTTCTTTGGAGAGCTGACGAAAAATCGGAACCGAATTGGTGACGACCGTCAGCTGTTCGATGTCGAGAAGTTCTTGGGCGAGAGCGAAGACAGTTGAGCCTCCCATGAGCGCCACCGCTTGGCCCGGTTTCACGAGCGTCGCTGCTTCGCGGGCAATCGCTTTCTTCGCAGCTGTTTCTCGCTGGCTAGTCGACGAAAACTCGGGTTCCACGGTGGTTGAGAATGTCGTCGTTGTAACTCCACCATGAACCTTCGCGACGAGGCCCTGTTCGGAGAGCTCGTCGATATCTCTGCGGATTGTGACCTCGGAGACTCCGAGCTTTTCCGCCAAATCGGCAACCCGAAGGGCCCCTGCGTTAGCGACTTCGGTTTGGATCGCAGCTTTACGCTGAGCAGCAAGCATCACCAGTCACGGTTCCTCTCGTTTGACTACAACGGTATCTCCCGCCGCCACCGAATTCCCTGCGTATTCCTCTGGAGTCGAAGCGTGATTAATCACAAGGGAGCGTCCGCCACGCTCAAGGATTTCTATCGACCGTTCCCCCCTCTGGTGGGGATTGAGGCCGTCGAGGAATGTGCTCAGCAGAGCAGGAAGATCGTCGTTTTCGAGCAGAGTTCCGACATACCAAGCCTGTCCTGAGCCATAGGAGTTCTTAGACACCGCGACCGAGCTCTCGACAATGTCGCCAGAGCGATAGTGGGCAATCTCACTTGCGGTCAGGCGGCGCGCGCGCTCTGACCACACTGAACTCTTCCACCCATTGCTGAGCGTGAGTGTCTCGTGTTCCCTCAGCGGAACAAATTCTTCGACGAATACGCCACACACATCACGCACGAGGTCTCCTCCGTAACCACCGAGGTGAACATTGAGGTTGCGATCTGCCGTGCCTGAGAAATACGACGTCAGAATCCGCCCACCTGAGGCCACGTAGTCGGAAATCACCCGCAATCTGTCCTCACCGACAACGTG
>JALQST010000533.1 GCA_023264315.1 Nodosilinea sp. BSH.14 | reverse complement strand
GAGGGTTGGCATGAAGCGGGTGCGGGATGAACTGGCCCGCCAGCGGGAACATAACCTCCACGCGGCCAAGGCCCAGCCCGGGTCGGAGATGGCGGGGGTGCTGGTGCTTCAGCCGGTGGGGGGAGACCAACGCTTGGCGGTGGCCCAGGGGTTGGCCAAGGTAATGCAGATTGATGTCTATACGGCCCGCACTCGGTTGCCCAGTCAGTCTTGGCGGCTGCACCGGGTGGGGCCACTGGGGGAACTGCGCTACTTTGGCGAGCAACTGCGTCAGCACCAGGTGCCCTGTGTGTGGGCGGCGGTGGAGGAGGTGAAGGGGTTGCCGGTATTTCGGGTGCAGGCCATTCAGAGCGCCGAGGCCCAGGTGACGGTGCTGTGCCAGAATGCCCACGGCCAAAAGGGCACGCTGCAACTGCAATGGTCGGAGGTGAGCCAGTGGGTGCTGGGGTCGCTGCCGATCTATAAGTCGGTGGTGGATCTCGGCCCCTGGGGCAAGCTGCAACGCAAGGAGGCCACCCAGGACTATGCTGAGGTGGTGGACTGGCACCTGCACAGACGGGGCTGTGTGTTGCGGTTTTGCGATCACACCTACCGCTACCGGGAAGCGGCCCCCCTGCCTGGACTATGGGATCCGCCCACCGATGGCCCCCTCATTGCGGCCACGGCCTGGAAAGCCCTGAAAGCCGGGTTTGAACAGGCCATTGCGCCCCCCTTGCAGCGCGACTTTACCGGGTTTGGCGAAAGTGCCCTCGATTTCATCGACCTGCTGCCGGAGATTCCCGCCTACCTCGACCTCAGCCGAGGCCAGCCCTCCCCGTGGGATGCCGCCTTCCAGTTGTACAGTTGTCTGCGCTTTCTCGCCTATACGCCGCCCGAAAAGTCAAGCTAGGATGGTGAGCCTTAGGAACGTGGATTAAATAACCTGTACTTCTGGGACGGCAGTGTAGTTCCATTGTGGCAGGACATCATCAAAGACAAT
>JALQST010000532.1 GCA_023264315.1 Nodosilinea sp. BSH.14 | reverse complement strand
AATAGCTGCGCTACACCCGATTAGCCTGGGGACGGGCTGACTGAACCGATAGCCTAACCCCAGGCCGATGCCGCCAATCAGCAACCCGGTGATGAGGCCCCGCAGCAGGGCGTTTCCCAAGGGCTGGTTGAGGGTACGTCCCTCAATCATGGCGGCTACGGTTTGGGCGTGCACCTCTGGCCCCGGCATGGCATTGTCGAAGGGGGTGCGATGGAAGTCTTGGAGGGAAACGGCGGTGGGGCCGATAATCACCAGTTTGTTGGCAAACTGATCGCGATAGTGCGCCCAGTTCTCGGGCTCCAGCACGTTGGTGAAGGGCATGGTGGGGATGGTGCCCCCCGGCCCATAGAAAAAGAACTGCTCGCTGGGCCATTGGGGGTTGGCCATCCCCGCCGCTTCCAGGGTGGCGGTGGAAAAGGCAGGCAGGGTATCCCCAAACTCGTGGTGCCGACTTGACTTCGCCACTCGCCCCCTCCCGTTGAACCCGGTCGATAGTTGGATCGGGTTATTTGGATCGAATTGAATCTAAGTTGAATGTAGGGCTTGTCTGCCCCAGCTTGGGCCAAATTAACGGATTAATTTAGGCTACTTAAGATAAGCAGAACCCAACAAGCCCGAAGTCCTCGGCAAGCGTTGGGTTCCGCTTCGCTGCACCCAACCTACTTTGGCTTTTTGCCAGATTAGCCGATTGAGTTAGGCATCCGCTTTTTACTGCTGCCCTAGGGCCAAATCAGGGTAAAGTCCATCACAAAATTGGGCAGCACCGGATCGCCGGGGAGAGTGTCTGGGTGCTGGAATTCTTACACGGGTTGATCGGGTCTAGAGGTATAAACGCGCTGCTGTTCGGGGTCAATCAGCCAGCCCAACTGGGCACCATTGGATAGATATTCTTCGAGTTTGGCGCGTAGGGTGGATAGCTCGTCGCTGGGAGATTTGAGTTCCAGGACAAAATCGGGGCAGCGGGGGGCAAACCTGCGGCGCTGATCTGGGGAGAGGCGTTCCCAGCGGCCTTGCTCCACCCAGGCGGCATC
>JALQST010000531.1:458-1049 GCA_023264315.1 Nodosilinea sp. BSH.14 | reverse complement strand
AAGAGGATGTGCTCACGAGTTTGTGGCATTGGGCCGTCTGCAGCAGAGCAAACCAAAATTGCGCCGTCCATCTGCGCAGCACCAGTAATCATGTTTTTTACATAGTCAGCGTGGCCTGGGCAGTCAACGTGTGCATAGTGACGACCAGCAGTTTCGTACTCAACGTGTGCTGTATTAATCGTAATACCACGGGCTTTTTCTTCTGGAGCCGCATCGATCTGATCGTATGCTTTTGCTTCGCCACCGAATGCTTTTGAGAGCACGGTTGCGATTGCTGCTGTCAAGGTGGTTTTACCGTGGTCAACGTGACCGATGGTGCCTACGTTTACGTGCGGTTTTGTCCGCTCGAATTTTTCTTTTGCCATTTTTGTCTGCCTTTAGTTAACTCTTAAAAACCAAAACACGAAATACACAATTAATAAAACTAAGCCTGGTGCCCATGGGCAGGATCGAACTGCCGACCTCTCCCTTACCAAGGGAGTGCTCTACCACTGAGCCACATGGGCCTTTCTATTTGCTACAAAAACTGGAGCGGGATAAGAGAATCGAACTCTTGACCGAAGATTGGAAATCTGCTGTTTTACCATTAAA
>JALQST010000531.1:0-449 GCA_023264315.1 Nodosilinea sp. BSH.14 | reverse complement strand
GAAGCATTTTTAGAATCCTCCTTGACTTTGCCCGTAAAATGAGATCATCAGGATCATCCAAAGAATACTCAATGATCTGAATCTCCCTCTCTCCTATTGCATATACTTGTTGTGACATAATGAGTGTGGTAGGATTCGAACCTACGTAGGCGTAGCCAACAGATTTACAGTCTGCCTCCTTTAGCCGCTCGGACACCCCTCCGCGAACCCAATATTCTGACTCCAAATGGAGTTTCTGTCAATCTCTCTAAACGCTTTGCACAAGTAAAAACGCCCAGACCTAAGAGGGTCTGGGCGTCGCATTGGTGCCCGGCAGTTACCTACTTTCACACGGGTAATCCGCACTATCATCGGCGTAGAATCGTTTCACTGTCCTGTTCGGGATGGGAAGGAGTGGTTCCAATTCGCTATGGTCACCGGGCGTAGAGGGTTGAGTTGCTGATAAATCA
>JALQST010000530.1 GCA_023264315.1 Nodosilinea sp. BSH.14 | reverse complement strand
GGTTTGAATAAAGGTTTTATAGTGCTTTCTGGAAATAGCTTTTAAGATTTAAAACCGTACCTTAAACCGACGCAGGTGGACAAGTTTAGTAAACTAAGGCGCTTGAGAGAATTACGTTGAAGGAACTCGGCAAAATGACTCCGTAACTTCGGAATAAGGAGTGACTTTATTAGGGCAACCTTTTAAAGTTGTCACAAAATCGGGGACAGCGACTGTTTAATAAAAACACAGGTTTCTGCTAATTTGTAAAAAGATGTATTGAAACTGACGCCTGCCCAGTGCTGCAAGATTAAAGGAAGAAGTCGTTTGGCTTTGACCCTAACTCCCAGTAAACGGCGGCTGTAACTCTGACGGTCCTAAGGTAGCGAAATTCCTTGGCATTTAATTGGTGTCCTGCATGAATGGCGTAACGACTGTCCCACTGTCTCCAACGTAAACTCAGTGAAATTGAATTTTCCGTGAAGATGCGGAATTCCTGCGGCTAGACGGAAAGACCCCGTGCACCTTTACTGCAGTTATATATTGTAATGAAATTTTTTTTGTGTAGCATAAGTGGGAAATTGTTAATATCTGTTTACACAAGTAAATAAGTTAAATATCCTTGAAATACCACTCTGAAAATTTTTTATTACTTATTTTTATTTAAAAGACAGTGTATAATGGGTAGTTTGACTGGGGCGGTCGCCTCCTAAAGAGTAACGGAGGCGTACTAAGGTAAGTTCAAATTGACTAATATCAATTTAAGAGCATAATAGTATTATACTTGCCTGACTGTAAGATTGACAAATCAAACAGGGACGAAAGTCGGTTATAGTGATCCGGTGATTCTGAGTGGAAAAGGTCACCGCTCAACGAATAAAAGGTACGCCGGGGATAACAGGCTAATCACCCTCTAGAGACCTTATCGACGGGGTGGTTTGGCACCTCGATGTTGGATTATCGCATCCTGGAATTGAAAATGATTCCAAGGGTTTGGCTGTTCGCCAAGAAAGGCGGTACATGATCTGAGTTCAGAACGTCGTGAGACAGTTTGGTCCCTATCTACCGTAAT
>JALQST010000052.1 GCA_023264315.1 Nodosilinea sp. BSH.14 | reverse complement strand
AAGGCGGTGAAAAGGCTTCGACAGGCTCAGCCTGAGCGGTATTTTATTCGCCAGCCTAGTCATACTGAGAATTGCTGGCCGCACCTGGTATTCCTTGCCACTGTGCTCAAACAGCACCTCCACCCAGCATTCCACCAGGCTACCCACGGGCACCTCCCCCAGGGCGCGATTGTTGACCAGGGGGCCAGGGGCAAAGGCAGGGCTGCGCTGGTTGTAGAGTGCCCAGATGATGACCAGGAAAATCCGGTGGCCAATGGCCATCACTATCCATCGGCCACCGGAGCCTTGACAGAGGCGTTTACGCCCTAGTCCGCAAAGTGGTTGATGATCGCCTCAGCGAACTCCGAGCACTTCAGGGGCGGCTTCACTGGAGGCTCCATCAACCGGGCCAGATCGTAGGTGACCTCGCGGTTGGCGATGGCTCCGCCGATGCCTTTTTTAATCAGGTCGGCGGCCTCTTGCCAGCCCATGTATTCCAGCATCATCACCCCAGAGAGGATGACGGAACCGGGGTTGATGCGGTCGAGTCCGGCGTGTTTGGGTGCCGTGCCGTGGGTGGCTTCAAAGATGGCGCAGGTATCACCGATGTTGGCCCCTGGCCCCATGCCCAAGCCGCCGACGATGGCCGCCGCCGCATCCGACAAATAATCCCCATTCAGGTTCATGGTGGCGAGGATGGAGTATTCGTCGGGGCGGGTTTGGATTTGCTGGAAGATGCTGTCGGCGATACGGTCGTTGACCATCACCTTGTCCTTCCATTGGCCGTTGCCGTGGCTGTCCCAAATGGCGGTGAGGATGCCCTCCACTTCGGCGCAGATGGCCGCTTTCTTTTCGGGGGTAAGGGCATCGTAGCCCGGTTCAATTTGGCGGGCGTTGTCTTCGACCGAAAGATCCGAGTTGGCTTCCTTATTGCCCAGCACCCAAGACTCCCGCTCGGTGACGCACTCGGCCCGAAATTCGGTGGTGGCTAGTTCATAGCCCCAGTCGCGGAAGGCCCCTTCGGTGTACTTCATGATGTTGCCCTTGTGCACCAGGGTGACTTGCTGCTTGTCCTTGGGCAGACGCAGGGCGTGTTTCATGGCGCGGCGTACCAGGCGCTGGCTGCCGGTTTTGCTGATGGGCTTAATGCCGATACCGGAATCCAGGGGGATTTGCTTTTTGCCGTGCTCCGGCGTGCCGGGAATCAGGTCTTCGTTGAGGATTTGGATCAGCCGATCACAGGTGGGGTCGCCCTGCTTCCACTCGATGCCCAGGTAGATGTCCTCGGTGTTCTCCCGATAGATGATCACATCCAGCTTTTCGGGGCTGCGGTGGGGGGAAGGGGTGCCCGCGTAGTATTGGCAGGGGCGCACACAGGCATAGAGGTCATTGATCTGTCGCAGGGCCACGTTCAGCGACCGAATGCCGCCGCCCACGGGGGTGGTCAATGGCCCTTTGATGGCGACGCCGTATTCCTGAATCGCCTTGAGGGTGTCCTCCGGCAGGTATTGGTAGGTGCCATACTGTTCGCAGGCTTCGTCCCCGGCGTAGACCTTGAACCATTCGATTTGGCGCTGACCACCGTAGGCGGCGGCAACGGCGGCATCGAACACCCGCTGGGCGGCGGGCCAAATATCCACCCCCGTGCCGTCGCCGCGAATGTAGGGAATGATCGGGTTGTCTGGCACCACGGGTTCGCCGTCTTTGAAGGTGATGCGTTCGCCCACAGTGGGGGGGATAAGCCGTTCGTACATCGCAATTTGCCCAGAATACGACAAGACAAACCACAGTCTAATCTGCTTTTTGCCTCAAAACGGATGGATTGAAAACGATTTGACCGGGCTTAAGCCATTTTTCAGCATAGTGTTCCCGAAACTGCCCAGAGTGGTGCCCCTGACGCGTCCCGGGACATGGGGCAGAGAAGGGGTATCAGAAGCGTAGTCATGGGCGGAATTGGCGGAGCCGGGTACTTTCTAGGCACCCTAAAGTCAGCAAGTGACAACATTGAGGTTGAGGGTGATAGTTTCTAAAAAAAATGGGCACTCTAGCCAGTATTAATCCGCAAAGCCCATGATTAACTCAGTGTATTTTCTGAGCTTGCGGGTGTAGATGCCTTACCCCTAGGCTTGTCCTGGGTTTTGCCTTGCCATCGAACGGTCACGTTCCACATATGAGTCTATATCCCTACCCATGAGTGCATTTATGTTGTGCAGCCCGGTTTGCTGGGGTTTTTCACCGCCCTATTTTTCCCATACGGATGAGGAATGAGCCCATGACCACTATCCTCCTTGTCGATAATGACCCGATTTTACTCGTGGCGCTGTCTCGCCGCCTTCAGGCCGAAAACTACATGGTGCGTCAAGTACGGTCGGCGCGAACGGCCCTGGATATGCTGTCCACGGCCCCTGTGGATCTGGTGATTTCGGACGTGATGATTCCGGGGATGAATGGATTGGAATTTTGCCAGCGCTTGCGGTCTACCCCCACCGGGCAAACAATGCCGTTCATCTTTCTCTCCAGCCTGGGCGACCTCAATGATCGGGTGCGGGGGTATAACATGGGAGCCGATGATTACCTGACGAAACCCTTCCACTTTAAAGAACTCCTGGCCAAGGTGCAGGGGGCCATTGCGCGATCCGAGCGGTTTTGGGATGCGCTGCATCAGTCCTCTCCCCCCCTAGTTGGGCCAGCGTCGTCGCCGCTGCCTCTCACCCCTGCCGAAACCAAGGTGTTTTGGGAGGTGGTACAGGGCTTTACAAATAAGCAAATTGGCGGACGTCTCTGCCTGAGCCCCCGTACGGTGCAAACCCACCTCAGCAATATGCTGGCCAAGTTGGGCCTAGACAATCGGTCTCAGCTTGTCCGGTTTGCCTTTGAACAGGGCTATCAGCCGCCCCAGGACTCATCTTGGGATCAGCGCCCCAGGGCCACGGTGGAGTGTGGATGAAAGGGACGGACATCTCTGCTCTCCGATCCGCTGGGCTAGGATGGAATCGTTGTGCTGGTTCAATGATCCATGGTTCCTGCCCGGTGGTTTGCCAATAGCCGCCTTGCCTTGCCGACGAATTCGGCGGAGGTGGAGGAATCGCTTCCGCTGCGGGTATTGGCGCAGGCTTTGGTAACGGTGGGGGTGGTCTCGGTGGCGGTGGCGGCGGTGGGGGTCACACAAACCTCCCTCTGGAATCTGTTGGCCATTCCCCTCAGTGGGGTGGGAGCCTGGGTGAGCTGGCAGCGGCGACACCAGCGCAACATCGCCATGAAGTTTACCATTGCTCTGGGGATGTTGATTGCCCTAGCGGCCTTCTTTTCGCGAATTCTTCAGGCCCCGGGGGATACCCGCATCATCCTGGCGGAACTGCTGATTCAGTTGCAGGTGCTGCACAGCTTTGACTTGCCCCGCCGTAAGGATCTGGGCTACTCCATGATGATTGGCCTGATCTTGCTGGGGGTATCGGCCACCATCAGCCAAACCTTTTCCTTCGCGCCGATGCTGCTGCTGTTTTTGGCCCTGGCCCTACCAGTGCTGATGTTGGACTATCAGTCGCGGTTGGGTCTGAAACCTGCGCCCTGGCGGCAGGTGGCGGTGGGGCCAACGCTGCGCCAATTTGCCGCCATGATGGGGATTACCGTGGCCTTGGGTCTGGTCATTTTCATCTTTTTGCCCCGCCTGCCGAGTTATCAAATCCAAAATTTCCCCGTCAGCTCCACCATTGATATCGATGGCAATTTTGATGGACAAGCCATCATCAATCCGGGCTACATCAATGACGGTGACGGCAACGGCCAAGGCGACCAGGGCTTTGGCGAAGGAGGTAGCGGCACGATTGAAGGCCGAGGCCAGTCTGCCGGGGCGGGGACGGTGGATGACACCTTCTACTACGGCTTTAACCAAACCATGAACCAAAACCTGCGCGGCACCATGACGCCGCAGGTGGTCTTGCGGGTACGCTCCCAGGCTCCGGGGTTTTGGCGGGTGCTGGCCTTTGATCGCTACACGGGTCAAGGCTGGGATATTTCCCGTAATGAGGAGATCCAAACCCTGGCGCGATCTCGCTTTGCGAATAAAACCCTGCTGCCCATCCAGCCCAGTTTGGGTCGCCAACGGAACATTGTCCAGACCTACACCGTGGTCAACACCCTGCCGAACCTCATTCCGGCCCTATACCAGGCGTGGGAGTTGTACTTTCCCACCCGCGAGGTGGCTATTGATCTCGAAGGCAGCCTGCGATCGCCCGTTTCCCTAGAAGAAGGCCTCACCTACACCGTGGTATCGCGGGTGCCGTTTCGGGATCGCACCCTGCTACGCCAATCACCCACCCAATATCCCGCCGAAATTCGCCAGCACTATCTCCAAGTACCGGACTCGATCCGGGATCGGGTGCGCCAACGCACGGAAGAACTCCTGGCCACCTCCCCCACCCCCCTCACCGACCCCTACGAAAAATCCCTCTACCTGGCCCAAGCCCTCAAACAGCGCTACACCATTCAGCCGGATCTCCCCTTTTTCGCAGAGGATCAGGACTTAGTGGAAACCTTTTTATTCACCACCCAGGGCGGCTACCCCGATCATTTTTCGACGGTGCTCACGGTCATGCTGCGATCCATCGGCATTCCCGCCCGACTGGTGACGGGGTTTGGGGAAGGCCAGTTCAACCCCTTCACCGGGTTCTACGTGGTGAAGAATGTAGACGCCTACGCCCTCACGGAGGTCTACTTCCCCCAGTACGGCTGGTTTGGGGTTGACCCCATCCCCGGCCACGAACTGCTGCCCCCCAGTCTACGGGAGTACAAAACCTTCAGCACCGTCCGCCGGGTGTGGAACTGGGTGGCGGGCTGGTTGCCCTCCCCCGTGCTGGGCCTGCTCGACGGGATGCGGCAATGGGCCACCGAAGTCCTGATTTTCCTCCTGCGGGCCTTGGGTGGGTTATTTCGCCTGGGCTGGGTGGGCATTGTTCTTGGGTTAGCGGCCCTCACCGCCGCTGCCTTTGTGGGTTGGCTCGGGTGGAACTGGATCGCCCAGGGCTGGCGACGCTGGCAACTGCGACAGTTGCCCCCCACCGAGCGAATCTATCAACAAATGCTGGCCTGGTTGGCCGAACAGGGCCACCCCAAGCGCCCCAGTGAAACGCCACTGGAGTATAGCCAGCGCCTCTACCAAGAAAGTGCCGCCACCCAGGCCCAGGCGGCGGGGGAAATGGCCCATGCCTACGTGCGCTGGCGCTACGGTGGCGAGGCCCAGAATACGGTCTACCTCACCGAAAAACTCCGTCTCCTGCGTCGCAGCCGCCCCGCCCAGGGCCGTTTTCCCAAGCCAAAACGACGGCGGGTTTAGCCCCCATCACCGCGCCACGGCCCAACCTGGGGGCGCTCCCTCAGGGAGCCTGGATGAGCAACGCCACGGCGTGAACCGCAATGCCCTCCTGCCGTCCCACGGGGCCAAGACCTTCGTTGGTGGTGGCTTTAACGCCCACTTGGCTCGGGGCCAGACCCAACACCGCCGCTAGCTTGGTTCGCATGGCGTCGATGTAGGGCTTCATTTTGGGCTGTTCCGCCACAATAACCGTATCCACATTGGCCACCGTCCAACCCCGCTCCTGCACCATGGCATTCACCTGGGCCAGCAGTTTGAGGCTATCCGCCCCCGCCCATTGGGGATCACCAGGGGGAAAGTACAGGCCAATATCCCCCAGGCTGAGCGCTCCTAGCAGGGCGTCCATAATGGCGTGGGTCAGCACATCGGCATCGCTGTGGCCATCCAGCCCTCGGTCGTGGGGAAGGGTAACGCCCCCCAAAATCAGGGGCCGCCCTGCCACAAGGCGGTGAATGTCGTAGCCGTTACCAATGCGTAGCGCCAAGGACGTCATGGGGATGCGGATGGAGGGGGTGAGGGGTACGTATTGGTTGTATCACGAACGGGGAGTCGGGAGTCGGGAGTCGGGAGTCGGGAGGGGATTGATCCTGGCCGGATCTAACGCCATACTTTGGGACAATCGCCGTTCAAGCCGTACCCATCGAGGAGCACCGCCGTGAATTTTTGGAACCATTGGGGCTTTACCGCCGACAGTTGGAAGGGGCAGCGGGGCGAATATTGGGTCCTGGCGCAGATGGCGCTGCTGGTCGCCTACGTGGCGGTGCCCAGCTATCAGCCCGTCAGTCCGACGGTGATGCCCCCGGCGTTGCGCTACGGCATCATGGGTTTTGCCGGTATTCTGGCCCTCTTCGCTACGGTCTTGCTGGGGAAGGGCTTGCTGGATCTGGGCCAAAATCTCACCCCCCTGCCCTACCCCCGAGAGGATGGCAAACTGGTGCAAACGGGAGTCTATGGCTGGGTGCGCCACAGTTTGTATAGCGGCCTCATTCTGGTTACGTTGGCCCTGGGGCTATGGCAGTTCAGCCTCAGCCATTTGGCGGTATCCCTAGCACTGTTTGGGGTCTTGAATGCCAAGGCCAGCCAGGAGGAAATCTGGCTCCAAGATCGCTATCCCGAGTATGAAGCCTATCGCCAGCGGGTGAAAAAGTTGATTCCCTGGGTGTTTTAAGACGGACGATCTAGAGCAGCGGGGTAACGTCCTCGCCGCACTCGTCGGCCAGGTAGGACAAGGCCCGAAACCGCAGGCCCACCAGTTGGTCGTAGAGTGGGTTCAGCTTGCACATGGCCGGGATATGCACCAGTTTTTTCTTAAACAGCACCACATCCCGCTCAAAGGGGCATTGGGACGGAATCAGCTTGCAGACAAAGCGGGCCAGACGCGGATCATGCACCTCCAGTTGATCCAGCCATTCGCGGGCGGGTTTGAGGGGATGGATCTTAGCGTCATCGGCGGGCGGCCTGAGGCCGGGGGGCAGGGTGTCGGCCCCTGGGGCGTCGGCGGCTTGGGTATGTAGGGTGGAGCGTACCGACGCTAGGACAGTGTCTTCCAGGTGGAGGGCGTTGCAAAACCGCTGAAGTTGTTGGTCTTCTTCCAGGGAATACACCCCATCGGCCAGGGCCACCATTACCGCCATGCGCAGGAAATTTTCGGCGGCGTGGGCATCGTGGCCCAGGGCGGCGGCTAGTTCATCGGGGGGAACGGGGTCAAAATGATCAAAGTCGGTGCAGGGGGCCAATTCGTCCTGGGTGATGGCCGTAATCAGCACTTTCTCCTCGTCATCAAAATGACCATCGGCCCAGGCCAGGGTCAGCAGTCCCCGCATCCAGACTTTAATTTGCTCCTGCGTATAGGGAGAGGGGGTAAGGGTAGCCATAGCGTGTCCTCACGGGGATAAACCAAGCATAGACGGCGATCCAGGATGGCCCAGCCACCGGAGATACCCCAAACCAAACCCCACTGGCCCAGCTTAGATCGCCCAAATCATGCCTTCGAGCGATTCAATTCTAACCTCCCCTGTCCGGGAAGGGTGGTCTACCAATGCGGTTTGTTACGCTGGAGATAGCCTTTGCGGAGAGGGGAGCTAGAAGGTTCAAAGTCCATCTCCCTTGGGGAGAGGGATTTAGGGTGAGGGCTAGAGTGCAAGTCGAAAGCAGGTTTCTTAAAGATGGCAGTCCTTGTTTTATCCCGAACTCAAGTTATTCCTAGCCTTAGCCCCGCTGGTTGAGGGCGACTTGGGCCTGTCGCAGGCTGGATAGACTAGGCCAAGGAAGCCAATTCTCTCGGTTGAGGGGGGGGATGGCCGATTCGCAGGACACTAGGGACAGGGTGAGATCCAACGCTGAGAAGGCCAGCCATTGATCGGAGGGATCCACCCGTACGCGCCCGTGGGTAGACCCCTGGCAGAGGTTGGGAATGTACAGCGTCGCCGTGAGGCCATAGTCTCCGGGGGGCAGATCAAAAAAGCAATAATGGCCGTCGCCGCCGGTGAGGGCTTGGTCGGGGCGAGGAGTGGCCAGCCATTGGTTGCGCTCACAGGCATCAAAGAGAACTTGGGCCAGTTTCAACGTTGCCGAGGTCACGGGCCGCTCCCCCATCAGTCGCTGATAGTGCGCCATGAGATGGGGATGCGAAACCAGCACCTCCTCCAAAATCGTCAAAAAGTCCTGGACGCAGGCGAGGGGGGCATGGGTGATACGCACCCTAACTTGGGGCAAGCCTTCCTGGGTAGCCGCATTAATCACCGTTCCGGCGATGGCAACCCGTTGCTGATGATCTGGACGAATGGAAGTCAGCATATCCGGTTCTCCCGTCTAATGTGGATACGGAGCCTGGGGCTAGGGTTGGGCTGAGGTTGGCAATTCCTGGAGGCCCGCCAGCCCCCATCCACACCAGGGTCGCAGTCCCTAGGGCCACGTCGGTTCCCTCACCCTAAGGCTCATCCTACTGTGAATCCCCAGGTGGCGGCGGCATCGTTACGCGAAGTTCGTATTGGCAAAAGCGTTACTTGCCGAGATGTTGTCGATTTGCACCATCGACTTAACAAAGCGGCGTCATAGGCCATGGCCGCGCCCTAACCCCGGCTGCTCTAGGAGTTGAGTGGTCTTGCCCGGTTTATCCGCTGGGGATAGTCCCCAAAATGCCGTTAAAAACGCCCGGAGAAGGCCTCTCCAGGCGTCCAGTCAAACCGATTGAGCGAATCAGGCCATCACAGGCCAAGGCCGTATCTAGCTAGCGGCAGCACCGCTGCGGCCATAGGTGGCCCAGAAGCTGGGGTGAACTTTGCCCTGAATGTGGTTCCAGTAGCGGGCGGCTTCGGCGGGCAGACCGGCTTCCGTTGCCAAGCGGGCCAGCATAGACTGCTGACGACGCTTCACGGTGCGATGACGATTCACCATCATCAGACGGGCTTTGTCTTCCGCACTGAGGGTCGTGGCGGCGGGGGCGGCCACAGGATCCGCAACGACAGCCGCCGCCGGGGCCGTTTCCACCGGGGTGCCGGTGCTGTAGCCCACACCGCGATACATCAGGTCAACGTTGGTCTGCTGCACCGGAGCCTTCGTCACGGTGCGGAACCGAATATCCACGCCCCGGAATTTACCAACTTCATCCACCGCTTTCAGGGTAACGGTGGGGGGAGTGTAGTCGTAGCTAACGCCGCGATAGGTGAGTTTCATGGGGTCGCCTCCAAAAGATCAAGGGATTTGATCCGAACATTTGGGGCGCGTTCCTTCGGGGGGATCAGCCCCTACTTCCGTCTCCCTCTGATCCGAATGAGAAGCGCGAGGGAGATGAACGAATTTCAATTCACTTCTGTATAGTAAGCTACGGTTTTCGAGAAAGTCAAGGTGTGGCCCAGACTGTAAAGGTTCTTCATGTGGGCTTTAGTCCTCATGAATTAAGGGTTTTCCCAGTTTTGCGGGAAATGATGAACCCTTGACATTGCGCCGAACTTGCCTAAGCATCCCGTCAAAAAAAGGCATTCTGGACCAGGGCGAGGCCAGCAATTCTCAGTATGACTAGGCTGGCGAATACAATACCGCTCAGGCTGAGCCTGTTGACAGCAATTCTCAGTATGACTAGGCTGGCGAATACAATACCGCTCAGGCTGAGCCTGTCGAAGCCGTTTCACCGCCGTTTCGCCCTTCGACTGTTCGACAGGCTCACAGCTCAGGGTGAACGGCCAATTTGCCAAAATGAGAATTACTGGGGCGAGGCCGGGAACGCCGCAAAACCGGAGGCCACCTTTTACAATGGTTGGGATGACCAGGTTTTCTATGTCCATGACCCAAGCCGCTGCTCTGCCCGCCTCTGAAATTGCCAAAGCCGTGGAGCAACGGCGCAATTTTGCCATTATTTCCCACCCGGACGCCGGGAAAACGACGCTGACGGAAAAGCTGCTGCTGTACGGGGGGGCCATCCAAGAGGCCGGGGCGGTGAAGGCCAAACGCGCCCAGCGCAGCGCCACCTCCGACTGGATGGAACTGGAGCAGCAGCGGGGGATTTCCATTACCTCCACGGTGTTGCAGTTTGCCTACGGTGGCTACACCATCAACCTGCTAGACACCCCCGGCCACCAAGACTTTAGCGAAGACACCTACCGCACCCTGGCGGCGGACAATGCGGTGATGCTGGAGGATGCGGCCAAGGGTCTGGAGCCCCAAACCCTGAAGCTGTTTGAGGTGTGCCGAATGCGATCACTGCCAATTTTCACCTTCTTCAACAAGATGGATCGGCCTGCCCGTGAACCCCTGGAACTGCTGGACGAAATTGAGCAGCGGCTGGATTTGCAGACCTACGCTGTCAACTGGCCCATCGGTATGGGGGAGCGGTTCAAGGGCGTGTTCGACCGTCGCACCCGCCAAATTCACCTATTTGAACGCACTGCCCACGGCAGCCGCGCCGCCAAGGATACAGTGATTGACCTGGGCGATCCGCGCCTGGAAGACCTGCTGGAACAAGACCTCTATTATCAATTCAAAGAGGAACTGGAGGTCATCGAAGAACTGGGGCCAGAGCTAGACTTGGATGCCGTCCACGCCGGACAAATGACCCCCGTGTTCTTCGGTAGCGCCATGACCAACTTTGGCGTCCAGCTCTTTTTGGATGCCTTTTTAGACTACGCCCTGCCGCCCTCCCCCCGCGACAGCACCATCGGCGAAATTGCCCCCACCCACGGGGAATTTTCCGGCTTTGTGTTCAAGCTCCAGGCCAATATGGATCCCAAGCACCGCGACCGGGTCGCCTTTGTGCGGGTCTGTTCCGGCAAGTTTGAGAAGGATATGGTGGTGAACCACGCCCGGTCTGGCAAAACCGTGCGCCTGTCTCACCCCCAAAAGCTGTTTGCCCAGGGACGGGAATCCCTCGAAGAAGCCTTCCCCGGCGATGTGATCGGCCTCAACAACCCCGGCGTGTTTGCCATTGGCGACACGATTTACCAGGGACAACGCCTAGAGTACGAGGGCATTCCCTGCTTTTCGCCGGAAATCTTCGCCTACCTGAAAAACCCCAACCCTTCTAAATACAAGCAGTTTCAAAAGGGTGTGTTGGAACTGCGGGAAGAAGGGGCGGTGCAGATCATGTTCTCCGCCGATGAGTCTAAGCGTGACCCGATCCTCGCAGCGGTGGGCCAGCTTCAGTTTGAGGTGGTGCAGTTTCGCATGAAAAACGAATACAACGTGGAAACCACGCTAGAACTGCTGCCCTACTCTGTGGCCCGCTGGGTAGAAGGCGGCTGGGAAGCCCTAGAAAAAGCAGGGCGGCTGTTCAACACCGTAGTGGTCAAAGATAGCTGGGAGCGCCCGGTGCTGCTGTTCCGCAACGAGTGGAACTGTCAGCAAATTGCGGGTGATCACCCAGAACTGAAGCTCAGCACCATTGCCCCCGTCTTTTCTGGCAAAGAACCCGCCAGCCTGTAGGGTTTTTGTTGGTATTTAGAGGTTGGAATAATGTAATGCCTACACCTAGAAAGGCCAAATCTCGTAGGCGTAGCGAAAAAACGGGGTTTCTCTCAATGAAAAAACGGGGTTCCTTTCAATCCTAAACCGATGCGCTAGGAACCGTACAGCCTGTAAAATTTGGAACAGGAGTTGAACGTTTTTACCCTCAAGTACTTCATCAAGAGTTTGGGAGTCTAACCATGAAACCTTCATTCATCTCTAGCCTGGTTTTGGTTGGGTTGGCTGGCTGTGCTGGCGTCGGGCCAGTGCAGAGTATTCCGCCAATTGGACAGGCTACGGGGGGATCCCTTACCGGCACGGTAGAACGGGTTTGGGAAGATGGGTTTGAACTCAACACGGGGGATCGTACCGTTACTGTCGATGCCTGGGATGTCTGTGGCGATAATACCCAGCAACATGTTTCGGTGGGCGATCCGTTGACCGTGGCCGGGGAATTTAGCGCCCTTGAGTTTGATGCCTCAGCCCTCACCAATGCCTATGGGGAAAGCCTTTGTTCTTAGTGGTCGGTAGGTCACAACCCGCTAGGGCCAAGGACTAGCTATCAATTAGCGACCCATTAGTGACCAACGTAATCTAAACGTCCAGCCCCTGTGATCGCGGTCACATTCATCGGCATCCGTAGGTCACTAACGTTGGAGGTATCTTTTCTTACTATTGAAAA
>JALQST010000529.1 GCA_023264315.1 Nodosilinea sp. BSH.14 | reverse complement strand
AACATGGGATTGACATTGGACGAGTTGAGCAGGCTTGGATCGTTTTTTAAAGGGTAATTAAATGATGCAAGGACTTGGTGGACTTCAAAGTCTAATTGCTCGCGGGATGCGTAATCCTGCGCAACGTGCTTCCATTCCTCAGAGTATGCAAGCGCTTATACAAGCTCAACAAGCTTTAAAGCAAACGGCTTCGCCTGTAACTGATAAAGGCATTCCTACCATTGCTGGGCACACGGAACAGGCTATTCAACAATATTTGCAGCCTGCCGCGCCGCAAATGGGAGAACCCCAAACTCAGGTGCTAGGCCAAGGCATTCCTCAAGCCGCTCAAATGGCAGGGATTGCGGCACAGCAACAACAAGCTCAACAGCAGCAAGCTTTACAGCAAGCCATGCAAATGGCGCAGCAGCAATCTCAACCCGACCAAGCGCAGCCTATGGCTCGTGGTGGCATCGCTCGTCTTCCCGCTGACAATATGGCAAGGATTGAGCGGTATTCGCATGGTGGTGTGCTTGGTTTTTCGGAAGAAAAGCTAGTACCAAACCCAGATGACAGTGATGCTAGCAAATCAGAAACTGCAAAAACTCCTAGTTCACAATCGGAAACTGAATCTACTTTAGTTTCTCCGCGTTCTCGTTTTCAAAGTAGCGGAGCACCAAAAGGTCTTACCCCAGAGAAAATTGAACAAATAAAAAGTGATTTCAAAAAAGACTTGGGAGTTGGTGCATCTCCCGGACAATACCGACGTGGTGCTGGTGGTGCTCCTGTTGCTCTAACTGAAGAAGAAAAAGCTGCCGCCACAGAAGCCGCATTAAAAAAACAACGTGCAGGCAGAGAATCAAGAAAATATACGGGGGAATATCAGCCATCTACATCTCCCGTTTCAGTAACTTCTTCTCCGGAAGAAGTGGCAAAACAAGAAACGCAAAGATTGCTAGGAAGTCATCCTGCGCCTGAATGGAACATTGATTCATTGCTTGCGCAAAAAGGCGCAGCACGGGCTGTTGCGCCATCTGCTCCTACTACTCAACGTGTTGCAGCACAACCTCAAAAG
>JALQST010000528.1 GCA_023264315.1 Nodosilinea sp. BSH.14 | reverse complement strand
TAGCCACTCCCACGAAAATTTGTATTTTTCGAGGTGCCCTTTGGATATGTGTCAGGCAATCAGCCTAAAACCAACCTTTTTTAGAAAGAACGTAGGTTTGAATAAATTCTTCGTCCGACTTGGTGAGGTAGATAATACCCTCAATCAAACCAATAATTCCCATGATAGGAGAGGCAAAAAAGCAGGTCAGGAGAGTTACTAGCAGCATAATCAGACCTTCGGTTGAATAACCCAGGACAAATTTATGAATTCCCAGACTCCCTAACAAAATGCCACAAATGCCTGCCGCGATTTTTTTGCTGGCATCGCTTCCGTCATTCGTCATACCTAACTTCCTCCTCAACAATTTTTACGTTGCTTTGTTGTCATCAATATGTCTTTATGGCAGAGTAAAATTACTGATCCATTGCAACACCTTATTGGCTTTTAAGCTGAAGCGCTTGAGATAAGCCAAAAAACATAAAAGAGACAGTTAGCTTAAGGTTACAGTAGGACTATTCCCTTTCAAGTATTTGTTTCACTTTTCTTAATTTTCTGATGTCTAAGACCAACACTCCGGACAGTTTTTGATAGCCAACGGTAGAATGCGGGTTTCAGGCCTCTTCCACAGTGATCTGGCCAACGAGAAATCGTAATTAGTCACCGCAACAAGGCAGGGCTATTGCGAATGAGGCCAAAGTCGTTAGAGTAAGGGATATGACGATTCAGCGACCCTCAGCACCAAACCTCTTGGAGATCGACCCTGAAGAACAAGGGGCGAGGTACTGGTACGAGCGCTACTGCGAGCAACACGCTGAGACCGAGCGTCTCAAGCAACGGGTGAAAGAGCTAGAGGAAGCGTTCGAGACGTTGAGTGAGAAGCTCAAGAAAGTGACCGGGTGAACCCGTGAAACGAGTTCTCAACCGCCCTCCGCCGATGGGCTGAAGAAACCGAACCGGGATAAACGAAAACCGCAACGCAAACGAGGCCCCAAGTACAGCCACGCGGGTAAGACGGGCGGCTCTTCCGGATCCGGGGTGAAGAATGTACATTGAGATACATTTAGCGGGATAAGCGCC
>JALQST010000527.1 GCA_023264315.1 Nodosilinea sp. BSH.14 | reverse complement strand
CCTAAGCATTTTGCCAAGCACCGAAAGCGGTTGCGTCGTGCCCAGAAAGCCTTGGCTCGAAAGGAGAAAGGTTCTCGGAATCGAGACAAAGCCCGACGCAAGGTGGCAAAGATCCAGCAGCAAATTTCCAACAGTCGCAAAGACCATCTGCACAAACTGACGACTCGGTTGATTCGTGAACATCAAACAATCGCCGTAGAATCGTTGGTCGTGAAAAATATGGTCAAGAACCGTAAGTTGGCGTTGTCCATCAGCGATGCTGGCTTGGGCGAACTGGTGCGACAGTTGGAGTACAAGGCTCAATGGTATGGCCGAACCTTGGTCAAGATTGACCAGTGGTTTCCCAGTTCTAAGCGCTGTGGCCATTGCGGCCATATCGTTGAGCGGTTGCCGTTGAATGTTCGGGAATGGGACTGCCCTCAATGTGGCACCCACCATGACCGAGACATCAATGCGGCCCAAAACATCTTGGCCGTGGGACACACGGTTTCGGTCTGTGGAGCGGGTGTAAGACCTGATAGGCATACGTCTAAAGGGCAACTGCAACGAAACAGAAAAGCTCAGAAGTGATTCTGGGAATCCCCGCGCCTTTAGGCCGGGGAGGATGTCAAAGGGGTATTGTCACTTAAATAGCCTGTGGCTAGGATTGGGTGGATGACGTTAGATTGAAGCATCGGGCCAGGGGATTGGCCCACAGTCTTGCCCGGTTTCCCGAGGGAGTGTGTACGTTGTTGGTGCGCGGGGCCATTCCAGGCCAAGGGGCGGTATGTCCTGAGCGCAATGCCTGAGTTCCGGTGTCTTCTTCGCCGCTGCAACCATCCCATGACCATGAGCGAACTTTTAAACGTCGGCATTGAAAAGGCGAAACTGGGGCAGTTCCAAGAGGTCTTGGCGATTTTTTCGCAGGTGCTGCAGTTAGAGACACCTGCGCCAAGGCTTACTACAATCGGGGCTGTGCCTACCGGGATATACAACGGTATCGCGAGGCCCGGAGGATTTTTCCACCCCAGCAATTCTCATTTTGGCAAATTGGCCGTTCACCCTGAGCCTGTCGAAGGG
>JALQST010000526.1 GCA_023264315.1 Nodosilinea sp. BSH.14 | reverse complement strand
GACCGAGGGATTCAAACGTCATGAAAAATATGGCTCCGAGTGGTGCCCCTAATCCCAAAGTGATTCCCTGGGCCCAGCCTAAGAGCAGTGAACAATCGTCGAAAGAATGGCTAAAAAACGAGCGAATCTAGCAAATCTCGCTGCCAGCACAGACCGGATGGACTGGCGAAGCTTCATCCTAACAGAGAATCGCGCCTGCCACCGGAAAGATATCCGCCCGCCCCGCCTGCCCCGCTGCCCTAACCAGTTTTTGGTGGGACAATCTCCTCGAGGCCAGGTGGGCATCCGGTCTGCCCGAGAGATAGCCAAGAGGACAGTTGTATCCTAGGTTTGTGATCTACGAAACCGAGGAAAACGCCGTTCCTCGGCCCCAATGACGAGAGCGAAATTTCTATGGCAAACTCCCTATGACAACAACATTCAAAACGATTTTGGTCACGGGCGGAGCGGGCTACATTGGCAGCCATGCGGTTTATGCTCTGCGTCAGGCGGGCTACCCCGTGGTGATTCTAGACAACCTCGTCTACGGCCACCGCGATGTGGTGGATCAGGTCTTGCGGGTGCCGCTGGTCGAGGGCAGCACCCTCGATAAAGCTCTGCTTCAGGAAATTTTCTCCCGGTACGACATTGGAGCCGTGATGCACTTTGCGGCCTACACCTATGTGGGCGAGTCCGTCACCGATCCGCGCAAGTACTATGAAAGCAACGTGGTGGGCACCCTGACCCTGCTGGATACCATGGTGGACGCGGGGGTTAAGGCCGTTGTATTTTCCTCCACCTGTGCCACCTATGGCCCGCCCCAGGCGCTTCCCCTCACCGAAGACCATCCCCAGCACCCGATTAACCCCTACGGCCAAACCAAGCGGATGGTGGAGCAAATTTTGACCGACTATGACCGGGCCTACGACCTGCGGTCGGTGCGGTTTCGCTATTTCAACGCGGCGGGAGCCCATCCCAACGGCCTGCTGGGGGAAGACCACAGCCCCGAAAGCCACCTGATTCCCCTGGTGTTGCAAACCGCCCTGGGGCTGCGCGATCACATCGCCATCTACGGCACCGATTACCC
>JALQST010000525.1 GCA_023264315.1 Nodosilinea sp. BSH.14 | reverse complement strand
AGAAGCTCAGCGAGGGCAATGCCAATGGGCACCCAGCGAACTGAGAATCCCCGCGCCTTTAGGCCGGGGAGTGTCAAAAACTCAAACCGCCCAGTGTTCATATCCACCATCTGGATCAGGTCGTTGGCGTTGTCTAAAAAGTCTTGCAGCAGGGTTTCCTGTTCGACCAGTTCGGCGGTGCGCTGGGCAACGCGGGTTTCTAGATCGGCGTTGAGGTGTTCTAGCGCCTGAGCGGTACGAGGCGTTCTAGCTCGGATCCGGCGCGGGACGCAAAAATAGAGAGCAGGGTTTCCGTCCAGGCCGGATCCGCTAGGGGGTGGTCGTGGAGGATACAGAGGTTGCCCGTGGCTTCCCCAGCGGCATTGCGCAGGCCAACCCCCAGGTAGCTTTCAGCATCTAATTCGGCAAAGAGGGCTTGGTCGGGATACAGGGTTTGGAGATTAGCGGGATGACAGCAGCGCCCCGTTTGAAACGACTGACGGCAGCAGGGAACCGCCTCGTAGGGCAAGAATAGGGGAGGCCGCAGTTCGCCATCGGCATAGAAGGCGAGCACCTGAAACCCTGCTTCCACGGCTTGGGACACCATCACATAGCGAATGCCCAAGGCTTCGGCAATGTGGCGCACCAAGGCCGGGAAGAACGCTTGCCCGGTGAAGGCGGCTGTGCCCTCAATCACCTGGCGCAGCTGGGTTTCGATGTGGTAGCGTTCTTGCAGTTCAGCCTGCAATTGCTCGTGGATGGAAGCCTGTTGGATGGCAATCGTGACTGGGTCGTGAGGTTGCGGAGCACCTCAATTTCGTCGGGCTGCCAATCGCGGGGGCGGGTGCTTTCGGCAACGTTGAGCAGACCCCACAATTCGTCGCCACAAAACAGCGGTAGCATCACCTTGGCGCGGGTTTGGAGGCGGGTCAGTAACTCCCGATGGCAGTCGGCCATCTCGGTGGCGTAGATGTCCGAGACAATACGCACATGCCCTTGTCGATAGACCTCGGTGATGGATTGCTGATAGCCTTAACGGGTGACAGCGTGGCTAGATCGCTTTCTGCATCAGGGCTAGAACGTGTAGACCACGCTGGAAATAGAGGTGCTTGTGGGATTTCAG
>JALQST010000523.1 GCA_023264315.1 Nodosilinea sp. BSH.14 | reverse complement strand
TGGCGCTAGATCTCAAGTCCATGAAGCACGTTCAGTTGGATCTGGCCCCCCTCGCCCAACGCCACAAGCTCAATCTGGTACAGGATCGGGTGACAGGGCTGGATCCGGTACAGCGGAAAATCACCCTAGCCAGCGGCGATACCCTGTCCTACGATTACCTCACTATCGCCACGGGGGCCTCCCTCGCCTTCGACCTCATTCCCGGCCTTGGCCCCCACGGCGGCTATACCCAATCCGTTTGCACCCCCGACCATGCCCTAGCGGCGCGGCAAGCTTGGCGCGAATTTGTGAAAAATCCTGGGCCGATGGTGGTGGGAGCGGCCCCCGGTGCGGGCTGTTTTGGCCCCGCCTACGAATTCATTTTGATGGCCGAACGGGAACTGCGCCGCCTAGGCATTCGCGACCAGGTACCCATTACCTACATCACGCCGGAACCCTACGTCGGGCATTTGGGGGTTTCTGGGGTGAAAAATGCCCGCGAACTGACCGCTGATTTGATGAAAAAACGAGGGGTGGAATTCATCGACAATGCCGCCATCACCCAGGTCAGCCCCGATGCCGTCACCCTCAGCGATGGTCGCCAAATTCCCTTCCGCTACTCGATGATTTTGCCCTCCTTCCGGGGTGCCCAGTTCATCCGCGACGTCCCCGGTTTGGCCGACGAAAAGGGCTTTATTCCTGTACTGCCCACCCAGCGCCACCCGGAATTTCCTGAGATCTACGCCGCCGGGGTGAGCATTAAGCTGGCCCAGCCCGACCAAACCAAAGTCCCCATCGGCCTACCCAAGAGCGGCCAAATGGCCGAAGCCATGGCCACCGCCGCCGCCCACAACATTGCCGTGGATCTCGGTGCCATCCACGGGCCGCTACAAGTTCCTACCCTTGACGCCCTCTGCTTTGCCGAATTTGGCGAAACGGGCATCGCCTACATCGCTGCCCCGGTGATCCCCGATCCCGCCACGGGCAAACGCAAGCAGTCCTACGCCGCCCGTGGCCCTTGGGTGGTGTGGGTGAAGGCCGCCTTTGAAGAATACTTCATGGCCAAAATGCGCTTTGGGGTGGGGATGCCCTGGTACGAACGCCTGGGCCTGCGGACGCTGTTTGGCCTCAAGCTGCTGAGCGACTATCGGCCCTCAGAACCCCAGACGGTGGACAGTCACTT
>JALQST010000522.1 GCA_023264315.1 Nodosilinea sp. BSH.14 | reverse complement strand
GGTGGGTATTCTTTGCCCCGTCATTGGCACCTACTTAGTGGTGCAGCGCATGGCCATGCTGGGGGATGTGGTGGCCCATGGGGTGCTGCCCGGGTTGGCCCTGGCCCAGGTGTTGCGCCTGCCCACGGTGCTAGGGGCCTTTGCCATGGGGCTGTGTAGCACCGTTGTGATGGCCTGGATTCGTCGCCAGTCGAGGATTCAGGCGGATACGGCCATGGCGATTACGTTTTCCACCTTTTTCTCCCTGGGCATCATTTTGATCACGGTGTTGCAGACGCCGCTTAGCCTAGAGCAAGTTCTGTTTGGCGACATCCTCAGCATCACGCCCCAGGATTTGGGGCAAATTGCCCTAATTACTGGGGCCGTGCTGGCGGGGGTAAGGCTGTTCTACAAGGAACTGCTCTTTTTCACCTTCGACCCCCTAGGGGCCGAAGCCCTGGGGCTGCCCGTCCAAGCCCTCAACTTGGGGCTCACCGCTGCCCTCACCCTGGCCATCATTGCGGGCATTCAAACCGTGGGCGTGATTTTGGTGGTGGCGCTGATGGTTGGCCCCGCCGCCACCGCCTACCTCCTGGTGAAGGAACTGCACTGGATGATGATCGGCGGGGCTGGGTTTGGGGTGCTGTTTGGCCTCATCGGCATGTACGGCAGCTACTACCTCGATATCCCCTCTGGCCCCGCCATTGGCGTTACGGTGTTTATAGGCTTTCTGCTGGCCCTGCTGTTTAGCCCGCGACAGGGGATACTCACCCGAGGTTTGCGGTCTCAGCCACTGCTACCGCCCTAGGGCTTGAAGCCACCGGGGCCATTACACCAGCGCAGGAAAAGGAACTCGATTCCAAGGCTGATTCCGATTTTCCTAGTCCTAATCGCCGGAAAATCCTGATCAGGGGGTACAATAACCTTCACCACCGGGAGAGGTGGCAGAGTGGTTGAATGCGGCAGACTCGAAATCTGTTTTAGGGTCAAACCTAACGAGGGTTCGAATCCCTCCCTCTCCGTTGAGTTTCAAGGCTTTTGGCCCCTTGGCTAGAGCAAGGCCAAGCCACAGTTAAAGCAGTTTGAACGGCTAAAAATGCCTTAATTGCGTGGAAAACTAGATCAGAACTAGATCGGGTTTTTGACGATGGATCGGGTAGATCAGGCCATTGAGCATGCTAACCAAGGGCTGAACCGAATCAAGATTGTGTGCCGTGGCCGCAAGCTCTCGTTGCGAGGTTCTCTCCCCAAGAAGCC
>JALQST010000521.1 GCA_023264315.1 Nodosilinea sp. BSH.14 | reverse complement strand
GGGGAACCCCTCTTTCTCAAGGCGGTAGGTCATGGCCTTGCCGTCCTGCCAGAGGATGCGCACCGTGCCATCCGGGGAGTGGGTATCGCGGCAGCCGAAGGGCTGGTCGTTGAACGCGCAGGCCTTCCAGCCTTCGGCGCGGCCGATCGTCACGAGTCCACAGGTCAGCCAGCCGAGCGGGAGGACGGCACCGCCCAGAAGCATCCGCAGCATCGGTGGTGTCCACTCTCCTTGGAGTATCGCCACCCCGCCGGTTTTTCTCCCCCCGGAGGCCAGGAGACCTAGGGCTAGGCCGCCACCTGCTGGTGCTGAACCAGGTAGGCCTCAATCCAGTCGTGATGGCGCTTCTGGAGGATCCGATCAGCGATGGAGGTGGCCTCCTCCGGCACCTGAAACCGCTTGCGGAACGCCTTGGTGAAGCCCTCCAACACCGGCCGGGGCAGACCGCGCAAGGTGGCGAGGATCTGGCGGGTGGTCGCCGGGTCGATGGGGATGAGGCCGGGGTCGTCGCCTGCTTCCGCTGCGGTGGCCGGGGCCACGGGGGAAGGGCTGCGCTGGATCGATCGTGCGCCGTTGCTGGCACTGGCAGGCGGAGGAGCGCCGCTGTCCCCTGCCGAGTGGGTGACTTGCCGCTGCTGCTTGTCGTAGAGCGCCAGGCCGAACGGGTTCCCGAAGGTCATCAGCGCCCGCTTCATGGCATCGGTCTCGGCCTCCTTGAGAGCCGATTCATGGGCCTGGCCCAGATCCACGTCGATGCCGTGGCCGGCACCGCTGCCCTCCCGAACCAGGGGCACCAGACCGCCGGCCGTGACCGTGACGCGCACGCGGGCTGTGTAGGTGACGCCCCAGCCAGACTTCTGATCGCGTCCGATGAGGCGTTCGGCCTGGGCGACGCAGCGGACGGCGATGGTCTGGCGCTGCCAGCCATCGAAGCCAAAGATGCGGTTCGCTTCCGCGATCACCTGCCAACCCTCCAGGTAGCTCACACGGCTGCGGCCCTGCTCCCGCTGGCGGACGTTGGCCCGATCGAGGGGGGCGGAGCCAGCTTCTGGTGGGGCCTCTTCGGCTCTGTCAGCAGAGCGGATCAGATCCAGGGCCGATGGAGGCCTCTGGCTGGGTCGAGGAGGAGCGGGGCGGCTGGTGGTGCGGGCCCCGTTGGCGGAAGGAGCGGCGACGGTCATGGCGATGGAAGCAATGGTGTGAGGAGGAAGGAGAAGGAGCCCCGGCTGCCTGGCCGGAACCCCAGTTGCATGAGGCCTGTGGCT
>JALQST010000520.1 GCA_023264315.1 Nodosilinea sp. BSH.14 | reverse complement strand
AGCCCACCATCGTGCTCTCCTCATCGGCGAACACGATCACCTCCAGGGGGTGGCGCAGCCGCAGTCCCCTCTCGGCCAGAAGGCGCACCCCCTCCAGTGCCCCCACAACCCCCAGGGCTCCGTCGTAGCGCCCCCCCTCGGGCACGGTGTCGATGTGGGAGCCGGTGGCCAGCACCGGCAAGGTCGGGTTCAGGCCCTCGTAGCGACCGATCAGGTTGCCGGCGGCATCGATGCGCACTGCCATGCCCAGCTCCTCCATCCACCGGCGCACCTGGGCGCGGGCGGCCCGGTCCTCGTCGCTGAAAGCGAGGCGCCGGACGGCGCCCGAGGCCAGACGGCCGATCCGCGAGAGGGCCTCGAGCTGGCTCTCCAGGCGCTGGGCATCGGCCAGCAATGGCTCAGCGCCCCCGGCTGAGGCCAGGGCCGCAACTGCCGATGGGGTGCTGGTGCGGGCTTCGGGCTGGGTCATGGGGCGATCATCGCTTCAGCCGGTTCCAGACTCCGCCGCCCGGGGCCCCTGGCGCTGCAGATGCAGGTGGTTTGTGTTGCCAGCAGTGACCAGGGTCACAGTTCGGACGAGCGACATAGGGAATCATCGCTGAACCGATGCGTGAGCTGGGGATCTGATGACCTACTCGATCGTGGCCTGGGATCGGCAGACTGGCCAGACCGGTGTTGCAGTGGCCACCAAGCATCTGGCCGTTGGTTCACTCGTGCCCCACGCCCGGGCTGGGGTGGGAGCGGTGGCCACCCAGGCCAACACCAATCCCTATTTCGGACCCTGGGGCCTGGATCGTCTGGAACAGCTGCAGCGCCAGAGTGCCGGGGAGCAGGGGGCCGAGCAGGTGCTGGCCTCGCTGCTGCGCGACGATCCCGGTCGCGATGGCCGGCAGGTGCACTTGGTGGATGCCCAGGGACGCTCGGCCGCCTGGACGGGGCCGGACTGTGCGGGAATCGCCGGCCACCGCTGCTACCCCGGCTTCTCGGTGGCGGGTAACTTTCTGGCCTCCGAACTGGTGCTGCTGGCTATGGCCGAGGCCTACATGGCCGCCGATCGCCAGGTTCTGCCCATGGAAGAGCGCCTGTTGCGGGCCCTGGAGGCGGGGGAGACTCACGGAGGCGACCACCGCGGCCGCCAGTCGGCTGCCCTGCTGGTGATGCACCGGGAGGTCTACCCCCAGATCGATTTCCGCATCGACCACAATCCCGCGCCGCTGCCGGCTTTGCGCGAGATCCTCGCCGAGACCCGCCGTGACTACTACACCAGCTTTCGGGCCGGCCTGCCCGAAAGCTTT
>JALQST010000051.1 GCA_023264315.1 Nodosilinea sp. BSH.14 | reverse complement strand
GGTAGAGGAACTGGTGGGCCAACCGCTTACCATTCAGGTGGTGATTGCCCAGGAGGATGCACCTGTGCCGGAGTCTGTTCCTGCCCAAGCCGGGGGCACCGCCAGCCCCATGACGCCACCAGTAACGGGGGGAACGTCCTGGCTTGCGCCCATGGCCCCGCCTCGCCCCGCCGAGGTGGAGGCACCCAGCCCCACCCGCGCCGCCTACAACGATCTCAACCCTAAGGCGGTGTTTAATCGCTTTGTGGTGGGGGCCAATAACCGCATGGCCCATGCGGCGGCCCTGGCGGTGGCCGAAGCCCCGGGGCGAGAATTTAACCCACTATTTCTCTGTGGTCGGGTGGGGTTGGGCAAAACCCACCTGATGCAGGCCATCGGCCACTATCGCCAGGACATTTCCCCCCACGCCAAAATTGCCTACGTCTCGACGGAGCAATTCACCAACGATCTGATCGCCGCCATCCGCCGCGATAGTATGCAGCACTTTCGCTCTCACTATCGGGATGTGGATATTTTGCTGGTGGATGACATCCAGTTCATCGAGGGCAAGGAATATACCCAGGAGGAGTTCTTCCACACCTTTAATACCCTGCATGAGGCGGGTAAGCAGATTGTGCTGGCGGCGGATCGTCCACCCCATCAAATTGTGCGGCTGCAAGAACGGCTGATTTCTCGCTTTTCCATGGGCCTGATTGCCGATATCCAACCCCCCGACTTTGAAACCCGGGTGGCGATTCTACAAAAAAAAGCCGAGTACGAGCAGGTCAATCTGCCCCGGGAGGCCATCGAATACATTGCCTCCAGCTATACCTCCAACATTCGCGAGCTAGAGGGGGCGCTGATTCGGGCCATTGCCTACACCTCCATCTCGGGCCTGCCCATGACCGTGGAACACCTGACGGCGGTGCTGAACCCGCCCACGGAGCAGATGGAAGCGTCTCCCCAAACCGTGCTCACCACAGTGGCTGATCATTTCAAAGTGTCCGTCGATGACCTCAAGGGGGCGTCTCGGCGGCGGGAAATTAGCCAAGCCCGCCAGATGGGCATGTACCTGATGCGTCAACACACCGACCTCAGCTTGCCCAAAATTGGCGAAGAATTTGGCGGCAAGGATCACACCACGGTGCTCTATAGCTGCACCAAGGTGGAAAGCCTGCTGAAGCGAGACCTCGATCTCGCCCAAACCGTGCGGCAATTGAGTGATCGCATCCACATGGCCGGTCGAGGCTAGCGACGGCGGCGACAGCGCTCTGAACAGTATTTCACCTCATCCCAGCAGTCTGCCCACTTTTTGCGCCAGGTAAAGGGCCGCTGACACACGGGGCAGACCTTCGTCGGCAAATCCGCCTTAAACCGTTGCTTGGCCATCCTATCTGTTCCTCCCCCTGCCCAAAGTCTGGCCTCCCAGGTGACTCCGCGTGGGGTGGCTTCGCGCAGCAATCCACCACCCAGAAATGACGTTTCGCGTAGGGTGGCTTCGCGCAGCAATCCACCACCCAGGATCCTTGCAAAGCCGCCCATCCCCACCCGTCGGCCTCAAGCTATCTCATCCCAGGCCGGGTGCGACAGCAGAGAAGCCATCATGCGCACACCGCGCAGTTGGTTGGAGAGGGGCAGATGGCCATCGGGGGCGCTCAAATCCCAAATGAAGCCCCCGGGATAGCGCGTCCAAATGTTGTCGTCCTTCCAGGCCAACCGGGACCAGAGTTTATCCCAGTTTTGGCCGAGGCCGAGCCAGAGGCGACGCTGCACGGAAAAGCCAAACTTACCCTCGGAGTAGATTTGCCACAGCCGATCCAGGGTTTGTAGATCCAGCTTGGGGAACATCTCCACCTCCGTGAAGTAGACCCATTTGCGCTTTACCGCTGTCGGCCCCGCCAACTCACACATTTTCACCAGGGTGAGCCGGTCGGCTTCCTGAAAGTCTTGGGCCACCAGACAATCTTGAATGGGGGCATAGTCCACCTCGGCGGTGGAGGACATGGGCACCCGCCCCTCGGGCCAGGTTTCCGCCAGGAAGGTTTGAATATCGTCCTGCTGGGTGGCGTAGAGCACCTGCACAGCGCGACCATCCACGAGGGTGGGCGGTGCATTCCGGCGCTCTAGCACAAAGGCTTTCAGGGTGTCTAACCCCTCTGAACCCAGGGCAGCCAGCTCGTGAATGGCTGAGAGCTGACGCTTGAGGGAATCCCCCTGAAGCTGTTGCCGCAAGTCCTCCAAGGTGCCACTTTCCGAAACCATAAATCCTATGCCATGCGCTGTGAAACTGCCCTTTCCAATGATATGGCAATCGGGGCGGTTTCTGGGGTTGGGTCTAGGGTTCGGGCAGGGCAAACCTATACTCGGAGCAGCAGGGATCCTGACGGGAAAGGTTGAGCCAGAGGCATCTATCTCCCCAAGGTGCTAACCCTCACACAATGAGTCTGCGTTTACCCTGGGCTTTACCCTAGCCATGGCTTCCCCAACGGATCCCGATGGGCCAAACCGATCTAATCAACCCCTAGGGGCTGCGGTGGGGATGATCCCATCTCGGATCATCCCCAGGGTTAAACCACTTTCTAACGAAATATTGAGGAGCTGTAAGCCTTGCGTAGCGGGCATTCTTTGTTTTCCTTAATGGCAGGGAAAATCACTATATTAACTATCTTTTCATTCCCAGTGATTAGGGAGTCCTAACGGTATACTGAATATGGAACTGATGAAGTTCCCCTGGCAGATTCAACAGCTAGATGTCCACACACAAGAAGGAGTGAAAGCGCTGTTAATATCACATCTGTCTCGCTTAACCAACAGCACCCAATCCCCCATTCAATACTTCCTAAAGTAGTAAGCAGGGAGCTTTGAGAAACACACGCCTTAAGGATCTATAAGGGTTTATAGAATCTGCGAGTGATTTCCCTCCGTGAAGGCTAGAGCGAGGCTAGGAAGTTCCTTGGAACAGGACATGGGTGTTGTTTTGCGTACCCTTGGTTTGGATGTTGCGTCTGGGTGTTGAGTCTCGCTTCATGGCACCATCCGGCATCTATAGATCACTAATATCAGATCACCAATATAGCGGAATTCACTATGATGAGAGCACCTGTAGACAATACAAGCCTTGTTATATAAAGCTTTGCGGCCCTCCTAGTCGTACCTCATCTCAACGGAATCCGCTCGCTATATCCTCTTTTGCGCTGATCTAGACTTCCCCCTAAAGCCCTCTCCTATGGGGAAAAGCCCTAGTCTAGAATAGGGCCTTGGATCATGGTTTCTGTGCCGCCCTAGGAATACAAACGGAGGGCTTGGGTGGACAAAGATTCAGGCAACGTGGTTGGGTTCATCTGAGCGTCACGATTGCGGAAGAGGGCCGTAAAACCTCCAGCTCCCAGACCCGATTGGGGCCATAGTCGATAGCAAGGAAAGTCGGCGAGGGGAGAAGCATAGTCTGCCAAACTAGGCACCGCCACAGCTTCAAATTGGGGGAATTGTTTCAGGAGCCATGCGCCCACCTGCTCGTTTTCTTCCGAAGAAAAGGTGCAGGTCATGTAGGCCACATAGCCACCCCCGGCAACGGTTTGGGCGGCTTGGCCAAGGATACGTTTTTGGCGACTGGCGTTCTTTTTGATGGTGACGGGGTGAAAGCAGCCCAGGGCCGTATCGCCCTTGGCCAGCAGGGATTGACCGCTACAGGGGGCATCTACAATCACCACCGAAGCAGCCTGGGGCAGGTGTTCGGCCCACGCCTTAGGATCGAGGTTAAACACCAGGGCATCCCAAAGGCCGCAGCGCTTGAGGTTGGCAATCAGAATCCTGACCCGTTTGCGAATTACCTCATTGCACCATAGGGCTTTAGGCTGGAGGTGTTGCCAAGCCAACAGGCTTTTGCCCCCCGGTGCCGCACATAGATCTAGCACCAGCCCCACCGGGGACGGAATAGCGGAAAACACCGCCGCCGAAAACACCGAGGCCATGTCCAAACAATAGTAGGATCCCGCTGAGTGGAGGGGGTGTTGGCCCGGTCGCTGGTCGGGCTGGAGGCGATCTATGGTGGCGGACTGCCACGGTAGGGCGGGCGCAAGGGCAAAGGGCACGACTTCGGGCCGAGGCCGCATCCACAAAATCGCCTGGGGAAAGACTTGGGGCGTGGTGAGGGCCGCCACAAAGGCCGATTGCTGTGCCTCGGCATCGAACAGTCGCTGACTCAGCTTGATGAGCAGGTTTGAGGGAGGGCTCGAAACGGGAACAGCCATAGCGAGTAAAAATTTAAACATCCTTAGCTTACTTTTTAACGCTTTCCAGAATCCTGGGCTATGGATGATAATTGCAGAACCTTTAAGAATCAACGATAAAAGCATGGGGAAAATGATACCCATAGAAGCTGTCCCAGGCTAGAATCTCAGCCAAGGTTTCTAGCATCTGAAAATGTCCTTTAGAAATCTCTATAACAATCCTTCATGCTAAACTCCCAAACAAATTCCACCGCCGAGTTAGACGGCACCGAGTCACCGCCAGATCAGGGGCACGCCATCGTCCTTGCTCAGGCCCAACCCCTGGCAACCTTACATTCGTCTGCGCCAGAGACCGTTATTCCCGCCACCCTGATCGATAATTATCGGCCCGTGGATAATCACCGAGCCTTGGTGAATGGCTGGAAACGGCTCAGCCCTGCCCAGCAGTGGTTAACCGGCGGCTGTCTTGGGCTCACCCTCGGCTTCGGTGTCATGGCTTGGGTGAACAGTATGCAAAAGGCCGTCGCGTTGGCTCCATCCCCCCTAAGCCACACGAAAACCACGGGGCGCACCCACGCCGCCCTCAAGCACCTCTACCAACGGACGGGGGAAGTGCGGGCTCCCATGGTCAGCCCTGAATCCGTTACCCCCGCATCGGCGGTGCAGCCGATGCTTCAGCCCGTCATCATGGATCGGTTTTATCTCCCTGTCCAAGCCGCCGCCGATGGTGGGCCAACGGCGACCCTACAATCCGCCATCGTAGTGGATCGCTTTTATTTTGATCCTCACCAAAGGGCCAATGCCAGCCCCGATACCCCTGCGGCGCATTCCCCGGAAATTCAGCCCTTGGCGGTGCCGTTGCCTCCTCCAAGTCCCCAAGCCTTTAGCCAAGCCCCCGTGGCTAGCGTCGCCGTGCCCCATGGACAAAATGCCCCTCATACCCCAACGCTGTCAGATCGTCCCGCCATCAGCCAGCCCTCCAGCCCTCCGGCCATGGCCCAGGCCACTCCGGTGGCGGCTCCAGTTTCCCAGAACAATCGACTGCTGGGCGTCGTGCAAACCGGGCAGTTCTCTGCGGCCTTGGTACAAACTGGGCAAAATTCCTATGCGATTAGGCTAGGTGATCGCATTAGTCAAAGCCCTTGGCAACTGGTGGACGTTCAAGACAGTTCTGTCACCCTCAGTCGGGGTAGCGAGCGGCTAACCATCCACGTTGGCGATAGCTTTTAGCGGATTTTGCCGAGATGAGACACGCCCCGGTAATCTACAAATACCTTGTCCAAGAGGGGGCCAGGTGTGCCCATCATTGTGAATTCCTTTATGAAACGGAGTTAACAAGACCGGACTGACCCAACCAGGTCACACCCCGTTAGCCCTGGAGTTGGCCACCTTTTTTCTATTTTCTGAGCCGCTTTCTCAGTAAAGTTCTCCTGGATGAATCTGGGATTATTCGGTAGTAACTGTAACCTGAGACAGCGTCTCTAGACGAGGTACAGCAGCGCCCCGAGGAAACTGACTCGCCCAATTCTCATAAAACGCTTCGCGGTTTTCAAAGACCTCAAAGAACTCGAACATACTGGTGAACTGTAGGAGCTGATGCACCTGGACAGGCAGCGAGCAAATCGCCATTCGGATACCCATGGAGTTCGTCAGCTTTTGGAGCCGCACCAACACCGCAAGCCCTGCACTATCTACAAAGCTCAGATGCCTTAAATCCAACAATAAATTTCCGGTTTGGGCTTTGATGGACTGCTTGATTCGTGCTAAGGACTGCTCCGTTTTAGCCATGGTGAGACTGCCACTGACTTCGATGATTAATAGGTCTTGATGCATGACTATGAAGATTGGTGATGAGAGTAAAAAAACAGCCTGTAGTATAGATTGGCCTAGCTCTCGACGCTTAACACTCGCGCCTCTGAATCCCAATTCACAGTGACAGAAAAGTCTTTTAAGTCACTAGCGCGCAGGTAAACTTCGTTTTGATACTCAATCGAATATCCAGAACTTAGACGACTCAAGTCAATATTTAAGGGCTCAAGCTTTTGCTGGGGAATGTAGGACTGATTATCGACAATAATGCCTGCCAAGGGCCAATTGCGCCCTTGAATTCGCAGGTTAATCATTTCCACCGGCTTAGCTTGGCAACAGTCTAGAACGATGGTGCGAGACGGGGCATTCCACGCTACGGGGGTGCCGGTTGCCGCCAGGTAGGATAGGCTAACGTAGGGCTGCCCCTGGTATTGGCGCTGAGCGTCCTGGGGTAACTCGCCCGAAATCAGCCCCCATCGCTGGGCCTGTTCCAAGGATAGATAGGCTTTTTGGTCGATTAAAAGACCCCGCTGATTATAGCGCACATCCCCCGCCTGAATGTTGATGCGATTAGAAGCCTCTGGGCTCGCTTGGACGGCAGACGGGGTAGACATCGTGGCCACGGAAGCAGTCCTCAGGACATAGTGGGCCATACCAAACACTAGCCCACCGAGGGTGAACCCCCCAAGCCCACAGGCGATCAGCAGGGGCACTAGGGGCCAGGAGGGTTCAGGGTCGGGGGGGGGCTCAGGCATGGAAGGTGGGGCGGGTTCCGGCCCCGTTGGTAGGGGAGAATCCGCATAGCTGGCGTCGTACCAGAGGCAATCCTGTAAGTTTTGGGCCAGCCCCCCCGGACTAGGCTGATAGATTTTCTGATCTGGCAACGTTATGGGCCGCCCCTGCAACGGGCCATAGTCTGAGTCAATCAACTGGGGAGCCAGCAAAACCTTCAGGGTTGTGGGGTGGATGGCTAACAGCTTCAGTTCATAGAGGGTTCGCAAATCCGACCGCAGGACAAGGCATTGGGAAGGATGATCCGCCCGTTCCCGGTCGTGGCTGGTGACAAAAACCGTCTCCAATAGGGGCTGAATATCGCAGCCCGTAATGGCGCACTGGTTCCGGTAGAGATCCAACAGTTTGCGCTGGAGCGCATAATTCACCCGCCGCCCGAGGGCCGCCTGAATGGACTGCACCATGCGGGTGTTGACGGCGGGCATGGTCGATTTGGGTGAGGCCGGAACCGCCACGGGAGTAGACCCTGGCGCAGCGAGAGGTTGATCCGCCGGAGCTATGTCCGCCGTCACTGCCGGAGCAAACCCCGCAGGGTCTGCCTCTGGCGCGAATGCACTGGGGCGATCTCCCATGGCGTCGGGGGCCAACCCTTCGGACGAAAACTCCGTCGTTGTCAGATCTTCCGCCGTGAGGTCATCCCCCATAGCTTCCTGGGTCTCAAACGCGCTGGTCATTGAGGAGGCTGGCTCCGGCGTAGCGTCCGACGAGGGGAAGTCAGTCGCCCCCGTGGGTGATGTGTCCGTGGGCAGCGATCCCCACGACTCTGCTGACCCAGCGGAAAACGGTAGCGCGGTTAGGTCGGCGGCCAACCCCAGCCCCTCCCCAGCCGGAGATCCCTCAGAAGAGGCCCCAAAAGCACCGAAAAATTGGGTGGCCTCCTCTGAATCACCATCGGCCATTTCTCCGTCCAGGGGGGCTAAATCGGGGATGCCAGGATCGGCAGAGCGGCCAGGATCCTGGCCATTGCTCGCATGGGCGTCCCCAAATTCGGCCTCTTCAAAGCGATCTTGACAAGGCTCCATGAAGGGATTGGCTAGGCCTTCGCTGTCGAACAGCGCTGACGTCGTTTCTCCAGAATCCGGTGGTGTAGGATCCGCGAAAGGATCATTGAAGAGCGTAGCAGAATCGAAGGGAGGCTCCGTAGACCAGGGCATCGCCGAGGATCGTTCGGGAGAATCCGTAGTCAGGTCTTGGGAAAGGGCCAACTCCGGAGAAGGAAACGGAATCACCATCTCGGTGGCGTCGGTCAGGGCAATGGCATCAATGGCGTCTAGAGCCTTGGTATAGAGGGCATCCTCCTCCGGGTGTGCGTTGGCATATTCCTTGCCCTCCTGCGGGATGGAGTTGCCCTCGGCATAACCTGCTTCAACATAGGGCGCTTCGGGATAGCCTGCCTCGGCATACTCGGACTCAGCGTAGCCCGTTTCGGCATAGCCCTCAGTGTATCCGGGCTGGTAGGCCGTCACCGCGTCATTACCGTATTCCCCGTTCGCGGGAGCCGACTCTTCCAGGGTGGCTCCAGGGGTATCCCCCGATTGGAGGTAATACCCCTGGGCGTAGTCCGTGGCGGCGTAGTCTGGCTGATGGGGGGTTTCCTCGGTGACGTAGTCTCCGGTGGGATACTCCCAACCGGGCACCGCCTCACCAAAATTCGCGCTAAAGTCGCGGTTTTCGCCCATCCATCGTTGACCCGCCAGTCCCTCGGGCAAGATGGTTTCCGTGAGGTCAACATCACTGAGATCCACTTCACTGAGATCCACTTCACTGAGGTTTGCACCTCTCAAGTTTACGCCTCCCAAAATGACATTGCTCAAAATGGCACCGGAAAAATCTACCCCGGTGAGGTTGGTACCGGCAAAGATGCAGTTTGTGAGGTTGGCCTTGCGCATACTAGCGCCACTCAAGTTTGCGCCGCTGAAGACTGCCCCGTTTAGATTGGCGCTGGCCAGCCGAGCCCGGACTAAATCAGCGGCAATGAGGTTGGCGTTGGTCAAGTTTGCGGAGGTGAGGTCAACGTGATTGAGGGTGGCCCCGGCAAGGTTGGCGCTGGTCAAGTTGGCCCGCTGGAGGGAGGATTCCTCCAGGTTCACCATCATCAGTTTGGTATTGGCCAGGTTGCTCTCTCGCAAGTCGAGATTATGGAACTGTCGCCGCCCATCGGCATACTCCGCCAGCAAGGTTGCTACGGCCATGGGCGTCAAATGTTCTGAGTCATGGGAGAAGCCGAAGTCTGGGTGGTGAAGGCTCATGGGGCTATGAGTTAAAGAATTTAATGACGTGTTTTTGTTTTAGAAAGATGCTAAATAATGGGCGAGCAAGGTGTCACCTAGAACGGGCCATGGAGAAAGGATAAATCTAGCCTAAATATTCTTTTGACCTATTTATCGTCAAGCCTGAGGGCTTAACGACCCTAGCGAACGGCTGGGGCAAGCCGTTTCCTTAGTTTACAGCTAGGGATTGGGTGGAACCGGACGTTAGGGGAGGGAACAACCTGAGGACATCATGCCACAGCCAACCCGTTCCCGTTCACCCAACGGGGGGTAATCTATCCGCCCAAACAGGCCCGGGAGGGACACCACCCAAGGGGTACCATGGCGATATAGCAGCGAACGGTTTTAGTCCATGCCCACAGTAACCTTTCCCCTGTCCTATCTTCAGCGCCTTACCCACACGTCCCTAGCCGACTTGGAGTCCCTGGCCTTTAACTACGGTTTAGAGGTGACGTGGCGTGATCAAGCCCTAGAGGTGGACGTAACCGCTGAACGGCCTGATCTCCTGGCGGCTGAGGGATTTATCCGGGCCATGAATATCTATGGCGGACAGCCCCGGCTGGTGCCCAGTGCCCTGCCCAATTCCGGGTATCGGGTGACGGTGGAGCCAGCGGTGCTGGGGCTGCGGCCCTATCTGGCGGCCCTCGTCGTGCGTCAGGCCAATCTTCAGGCGGAGGGGCTGGACCTATTGATACAGTTCCAGGAAAAGGTGGCTCAAACCTTTGGTCGTCAGCGCAAAAAAATCGCTATCGGCGTGTACGACCTGGATCGCATCACCGGCGATCTCACCTACACCACCCGTCCCGCTGCCGACCTTCAGTTTGTGCCCCTGGGGGCCACAACGCCCATCACCGCTGCCGACCTGCTGGCCCATCACCCCGCAGGCAAGATGTACGGCGCTACCCTGCCCTCCCCGGATGTAGTGCCCGTGCTCCAGGATAGCCAGGGACAGATTCTTTCGGTGCCGCCCATTATCAACGGATCCGGGGTGGGGGAAATTTCTGCGGAGACTCGCCATCTGTTCATCGACGTGACGGGGATTGTGCCGCAGACGGTGCAGGAAACCGCCAACATTCTGGCCCACAATTTTTTAGATACCGGGGCCGAGGTACAGACGGTGACGGTGATCACCCCAGAGGGATCGCACCTGACCCCGAGCTTGGCCCGTCGGGTCGTTCCCTTTTCGGCTCGATTTTTGAACGAAATTATGGGGTCAGCCATCCCCAAGGCAAAGCTGGGCCAGGTGTTGGCCTGTATGGATCTCATGGTGAGCGGTACCCACGAAGTGTATGTGCCCACCTATCGCACGGATATTCTTAGCCAGGTCGATATTGCCGGAGATTTGATGGTGGCCCTGGGGCTGGATCAGATCCAGGCCGAACCCCTGTCCGTCAAATTTCACCTGGGGCAGGCCGATGATCAACGGCAGTTTGTGTTGCGGGTGGGGGACCTGTCCCAACGCCTCGGGCTCATGGAGGTGAAAGGCCACGTCCTCACCGATCCGGCCTTGGTCGAAGGGTTCTCAGCACTCTACCTGCAAACCAGCAATGCCAAAAGCCGCATCTACAGTGCCACCCGCACCACTCTGCAACTGGGGCTGATCGAGGTGCTCTCCCGCAATATTCAAGCTCCCAAACCCATCAATCTCTATGAAACGGGGGAAGTGATCCGCCTCGCGGCCACGGGGCAGGGGGAGGAATTCCAAGCCTGGGGCTTTGCCAGCCTCGATGCCCGGGCCTCCTTCTCCACCGCCCAGGCCTACGTTCAAACCCTGTTGCGAGCTCTAGGCATCGACTACACCCTCACCCCTGGGGATCGTCCCTACTACATCCCAGGGCGCTCGGCTCAGGTGCAGGTGGCCGGGGAGAGGGTCGGCGAATTTGGCGAGGTGCACCCCCGATTGCTGAACCAGTTCTCCTTTCCAGAACCCATTGCCATGGGGGAAATCAACCTCACCCAGATCTATCGCCTGAGCCCGTCAACCCAGCGACCTAGGGCCTAGGGGCGGCTGGGGGTGACAGTGACTTGAACCATCCCCCGATGCGGGAAAGTGGGGCGATTGTAGCCCGGAGGTGGGAGAACCTCAGGTTTCCAGTTCGGCCAAGGTTAATAACTCAGTTTCAAGGCGTTGACCGGCACCTCATCCCAAGACTCTACGGTGCGAAGTTGGGCCACCCAGCCCGCCTGCCGTTGCTCGTCGCTCAGGTTTTCCTCAAAGGATTGGTGGCACGCCTGGGCCTGGGCCTCGTTGGCGCAGGCGATACAGGAATAGATAATGCCGGAGGGATCGATTTGTTCGTTGATCCAAATCATGGGCAGGAAAATCCCAACAGAGACGCAATAGACGATAATTTCACGGTACCACGGCAACCGAACTCGCTGCTGCGATAGCTCCAACTAGGAAGCCGCCAGTTGATGCGATCCGGCATTGACCGCATTCATTACCGTTTGGCGCAGTTCGGCAATGGCCTGAAGTTGATAGTCATTGAATTCCTGGATCTTCGTCACCCCACCGGAGAGGGTATCGAGGGATTGGCGCAGACCGTTGCTGCTGTCTTGGGCGGGGGTGAGCAACTCTTCGCTTACTACTAGCTTGCCCGTTAGGGCGGCTAAATCGTGCTGTCGCTGGTGCAACTCGGCCTCAAAGGTTTCGAGATCGGCCCGACGTTGGGCCAAGTCTTGCTCCTGGGCGGCGAGAGCATCCTTCACCTGACCAATACCTTCCTGTACCTGTTTCACCTCCGCCTCCAGTGCTTGGATCGCCTCCGTCGTCTGTTGCCGTTGGTCATCCACGGCGTTGAGCAGCGGTTCGAGGTTCACAGCATTGACCGGGGCTTCCTCCACCGCCAACCCCTGCCGTCGCCGCAGAACCGCCCGGTGCTGACTGAGCACCTCCTCCCGCTCTAGCAGGTTGCGGCGCTGACCCACGAGGGTTTCATTCAGCATTCGGTAGCGAT
>JALQST010000519.1 GCA_023264315.1 Nodosilinea sp. BSH.14 | reverse complement strand
CGGGATGATCCTCGCCAAACAGCCGTTGGCTCAGCGTCAGGGCGTCGCGGTAGAGCGGTTCCGCCTCGCTGTAGCGCCCCTGCGCCTGATAGAGAAGCGCGAGATTGTTCATGCTGGTGGCGACATCGGGATCATCCTCGCCCAGAAGTTGTTTCCTTAGTGATAGAGCTTTGAGGCAGAGGGGTTCGGCTTCGCTATAGCGGCCTTGGTCGGCATAGAGGGTCGCTAATCGACTCAGGCTGGTGGCGAGTTCTGGGGAGTTGGGGGCTTTAATTTGGCTGAGGATGCCTTCAAATTGTTGGGTGAGGTCGCGGAGTTCCTTTTGGGCACCCACTTCGGCGAGGGCTTCTAGGGCAGGTAACACATAGGTGTTGAGTAACTCTAGGGGGCTGGCTTCGCTGGTTTTGACGGTTTCAAACTGGCGGAGGAGGCCGTAGGCGCGTTGGCGAGCATCGTCGATGTTGGCGGTGGGGCGGTCGCTATGGATGAACTGTGGCGTTTCGATTTCGGGTAGGACGACTTCAGTGAGTTGCAGGCGTTGCAGAAAAAAGCTGTTGAGGTCGGGCATGGCATGGATGGCCGCTTGCATGAAGCTAGGCGTCATCCACCAAATTTGTTTGAGGGGTAGGGAAACGTAGCGATCCCGGTTAAAGTTCAGTATTCGTAGGGCATCGGCTAGGGGCGTTTGTGGCCCAAAGGCGGTGGCAAATCCTGTGACAGAAACCACCGTGGCGGGCTGGGTAGCGATGGTTTCTAGTCGCGCAATCAAGGTTTTGATGACGGTTTCGGCATCCTGAAACGTGGGCAGCACGATTTCTGTGAGACTTAATCCTTGATCAGATAAGTCCGTTTTGAGACATTGCATCACCCGCTGGCGGGCAAATTCAGAACTGTATTCGATACGAACAATTCCGGTGGTGTCGCGTTTGGCCCACAGCCCCAGACGACGGCTAATATCCTCAACGGAACCCGCCTGAATGCCGTCACCCGGTAGGTTTTGATCAGATAAACGCGGCTCAGACTGTACCACCGACGACCTCCCCCGCCAGGTTGGGCGACAGGCGATCCTGATCGGCCAAAATATCCACTACTAGGGGATGCACCCCAAACCAGCGTTTGCCGTTAAATTCTTGAATGGCCCTAGCATTGAGTAGGGAATACATCACGCCATCGGGAACCTTGGCATCGTTGTCGCCTTGGTAAACCTCTACCAATCGGGTAGCCTTTTGGTTGTAGGTAATCGTCTCTCGATCGGGCACCTCGAAAAATACAGATTTTTCTGGGAGTGGCAACGTGATCTCAAGGGTTCTAGCCTTTTGAAGGCCGCCAA
>JALQST010000518.1 GCA_023264315.1 Nodosilinea sp. BSH.14 | reverse complement strand
GTGAAAAACCTGCTGGACGAAATCTACGCCAAGGCCAGCCAACTAGAACAGTGGGACATTCTGCGGCGGGCGGCGGGCCTGCTGGAAAAGGCGGACATCACCCTCTCCGATGCGGTGACGGAACTGCTGGTGCGCCAAAAGCAAATTTCCGTCGGCAAATCCTACAGCGAAGACTCGCTGATTACCGACCCCATGGCCCACGGGGAAATCGTCGAAAAAATCCGCACCTTCTGCGGCGACGATGTGCGCGATCACGTCCTCACCCAGGAGGTGCTGATCGACCTGAGTATTCTCATCAAAGCGGAACCCACCCTGTTTAACGGCCTGCTAACCCTGCGGGTAGGCTACCTGCTGTTGTTATTGACGAGCGAACTGGCCCGCGAACGGGAGTTGCCCCAGGACGAAGCCTACGGCCAGATCCTCGCCCTCAGCCCCCACGAGTTGAAACAGCGCCTGCATCAAGTCCTAGCTGGGTTCAGCGGCCTCAACCAGTCCATCTTCCAGCGAGAATCCCTCCACGTGAAGCCCCATAGCGCTATCAACTGGCAGGTTATCCCCGACGAACTGGAGGAAATTCCAAACAAGGCCGAACCCACCCCCCAAGACTGGTGGCGAATGCGGGTCATCGACGGCGAAATTGCCCGCATTCCCCAGGAGTTCTATGGTCAGGTGTGGGAGGTACTGCGCCATTCCCGGGGCATCGTCATCGGCAACAAGCTCGACCGCAAAAATCGCCTCGACAGCGCCCATATCTTGTCCGAAATGACCCCCGGTGAGCAAAACTTCGAGCGGCAAATTACCCACCTGCTCAGCAAAATCCAAGCCCCGGAATATCGCCACGTCAACCTCGAAGCCCTGCGGGAAATGGGGGAAATCTTTAAGGTCAACCCCGACCTCTACTTTGAGGATCACATTTATTTGGATGTGCTGATCGGCCATGCCGTCCGCCTCGGCTGGCTCGATCAACAGCCCGAACGCTTCGAGACCTACGAATCCGACAAGGCCCAGGCGTGGCAGTCCTTCTACCAACTGCCCCCGGCCCAGTGCGCCACCTACATCGCCATGGCCCTCCAGTTCCTCACGGTGCTAGGCGAGGCAGAATCGGAGACGGAGCCCGTAGCCTAGCCGCCCACAGGCGCGTCTAGGGGGTTTTGTGTTAAAATGTGAGGCATCTAAGTCTCCAAAAATCAAGGCTTTTGAGCGCTATTCAGCACCGCTCGGTGCGAGGGTCTGACTAGCGCTTTGTTGTTCGCAAATTCGGAGTTTTCTTGCCCATGGCAACCCCAGAAGAGCGCATTGTCCCGACAGATCTGCGTAACGAAATGTCTCGCTCTTATCTGGAATA
>JALQST010000517.1:0-235 GCA_023264315.1 Nodosilinea sp. BSH.14 | reverse complement strand
ATCACTGGTGGACCAATTGTGGCGCCAGCCGCAGTGTTGGGTAGCTAAATATGGACGGGATAACCGCTGAAAGCATCTAAGTGGGAAACCCACCTCAAAACTAGTTCTTCCTATAGAGCCGTAGTAGACCACTACGTTGATAGGCTGGATGTGGAAGCGTGGTAACACGTGTAGCTGACCAGTACTAATAGCTCAATTGGCTTGATTTATGCACTGAAAATAATTTTTATTAATT
>JALQST010000516.1 GCA_023264315.1 Nodosilinea sp. BSH.14 | reverse complement strand
AGTCCTGCAACGCTGAATGATTGACATGGTGTTCCTCCGACAAGAAGGTCGATTGTTGCATCTGGCCACTCCTTAAATTTAGTCATATCTCCCCAATTCGGGATGTTCGGATAGTGATGCGCTAACACTTTGCACGGGAATGGTTCTATCTCTGAGAACGCTACTGGCTTCCATCCGAGTGGATGAAATGCGCAACTAGCGGCTTCGATTCCGCTGCACACCGATCAGTAATTCATTTTATCCTATCACCTAACCCCAACATAATCGCTGGCGGACATAAAAAGTTCCAGCGCCCAAGGCGTATCTAAAGACGGTTCGATCCCTTCAAAGCGCACGCTCAACGGCTCCGGATAAGCATGTGTGTACCACCAGGCGCGTAACGCTATCGCTCCGTTGAGGGTAGTGGGCTTCTCTGACTGCTCGACGTCTTTGTACCGGCGATGTGCATACGCCCATTGGTCGGGGCACCAACCAAGTAGGATAATCACGGCAACCCCAATCTATCACGGCAGGGAGCGCAAGCACCTCTGACTAGCCTAAGTGAGTGTTCTTCACAGTGAACACACTCCCCGGGATACCCCTTCGGCATCCGCGCAACCTCATCGCGCACCGCTGCTATGCCGGCGGCGGCCAGCACTTCCATCTTCTCGTCTGTCGCGTCTATCTCGTCGGGCATTATGTTCTCCCTTTTTATTCACAACCTAACGGTCTGTAGCCCTCGCCTCGTTCGGCGTGGTGTTTTTCTCCAAGGCTACTGTTTTGTAGCCGTCGTTAGCATAATGCTGAGCATAGGCAATAACCATTGATCTGGTCTTTTCGACATCGCACTTTTCTTTAAGAGAAACTGCCTGTTCGTACTTGTCGTCATAATACTTGTGAATGTCACTCAGCACTGTAAATCACCACTCTGTTACCACAGACACGAATGTCAATGTCTTCTTCTTGGGGATACTGGCAGATGTCCACAGCCTCCAGCACCAATTCCTCTGGCCTGAAGCCCAAGTCAATGACTTGCTGTGACACCACTTCGAAATACTCTGAAAGGGTCATTCATCAAACTCCGGTAAGTCCAAGACCAGTTTGGTAGCTCCTGCGGCATTCCCTAGTGCCCTACCCGCCCTGGTCAATCTTGTCTGTTCGGACCACTCTGCCCGAATCTTTTTACACTCAGCCGCAATCTGGCGTTTGGTGGGCATGTATGCCTCCTCGCCTCTCCACTTCACTTTATCCATGAGTCTCCTTATGTGTTTGGGAATCCGAGAAAGATGTCTACAGACACAGGGATGTTATTACCCTCGTCCAGTCGGGAAATGTCCCATGCTTTGCCTGTGTCCCAAGTATATACCTCAAGGAACAGGCAGGGTTCGATGACGTACAGAGCGTGGTGGTCTCCCTTGGGTACT
>JALQST010000515.1 GCA_023264315.1 Nodosilinea sp. BSH.14 | reverse complement strand
GTGTGGATACCATCGCCGGGGGCGGGGGCCTGATCACGCTGCCCGCCCTGCTGATGGCGGGGGTGCCTCCGGCGGCGGCCCTCGCCACCAACAAGCTCCAGGGCACCGGCGGGTCAGTGACGGCCACGCTGTTTTTCCTGCGTCGGGGGGCCATCCAGCTTCCAGCCCATCGGCTGGCGGTGGCGATGACCTTCCTCGGATCTATGACTGGTGGATGGCTGGTGTTGCGCCTAGATGCGGCCTTCTTGGCCCGGTTAATTCCCCTACTGTTGATGGCCATGGGCACCTATTTTGCCCTCTCCCCCAGCCTGGGGCTGACCGATCAACCGCGCCGCCTCCATCAGCGCCCCTTCTCCCTGGCCGTTGCCCCCCTACTGGGGTTCTATGACGGCTTCTTTGGGCCGGGGGCTGGGATGTTCATGGCCCTAGCCTTTGTGGGCCTCTGCGGCTACAACCTGACGAAGGCCACCGCCCACACCAAACTGCTGAACGCCACCAGCAACGTGGCCGCCCTGATTTACTTTGCCCTGTTCGGCCAGATCTACTGGCTGGCGGGCTGGGCCATGTTCGCCGGACAATTTTTTGGGGCGCTGCTGGGGGCCAAACTGGTGCTCAAGCACGGTGCACCGCTGATTCGGCCCATGGTCACGGTGGTGTGCTTTGCCCTAGCCCTGCGCCTGTGGCTCAATCCACCCTAACGACCCAGGCGATCACCTAGCCAAAAAAGCCTAAGACCAACCCGACACAGCGATACAATAGAGCCAGTTCCGACGGGAGGATCTTCCCTGACCGCGACCTCTCCATTTCCTGCTGACCCACCTGCCCTGAACCAAAACTGGCGAGGGCGGGTGTTGCCGTGGCTAGAGCATCAAATGCCCAAGCCACGGTTGGCCCACAGCCTGCGGGTGGAAGCAATGGCGGTGGATTTGGCCCAGCACCACGGATTAGATCCGGTGAAGGCGGCCCAGGCCGGACTGATGCACGACCTGGCCAAGTATTACCCTGCCGAACAACTCCTGGCCATGGCCCGCGCCGCCGGACTCGACATTGACCCGGTGGATGAGGCCAACCCCCACCTGCTCCACGCCGATGTGAGTGCCTTGGTGGCTCAGCAAACCCTCGGCATCACCGACCCAGAGGTGCTGGCGGCCATTGCCAACCACACCCTAGGGCGTCCGGCCATGTCGCCCCTCAGTTGTGTGGTCTTCCTGGCGGATACCCTAGAGCCGGGACGCGGCAAAAGCGACGACCTCAAACGCCTACGACGGCTGAGCTATCGCCACCTGCCCCAGGCCGTCTACCAAACCTGCGACTATACCTTCGCCCACCTGATCGATAAAGCCAAACCCATTCATCCCCGTGCCTTAAACACCCGCAACTGGTTCCTCACCCACCACCGCACCAAACCCTAACTCC
>JALQST010000514.1 GCA_023264315.1 Nodosilinea sp. BSH.14 | reverse complement strand
CATTCCAGCCGCTTCCTGGGCCAGATAGGTGGCAATAGCGGGTGGCCCCACGATGGCTTCCTCAAAGGGCGGGCATAGGCCACCGTCATCGCTAAATAGGGTGGCTACAGCGGCGTAGTTGCCCTGGTTGAAATGCTCGAAGTATTGCTCTGCCACCGCGTCGAGGGTGGGGGGAGTTTGGGGAAGGGTTTGAAGCATGGGGAGTGGGGAGTGGGGAGTGGGGAGTCGGGAGTCGGGAGTCGGGAGTCGGGACATGGCGCTAGATATGAAGAAGGGATGGCTAGCCGTTTGGAGGCGGTGGGCGCTCCCGGATAACCATCCCAACATCAGGCTTTAGGCGTTAGCGAGTCGGAGACTAGGCCAGGGGATCGATGCCCATGGTGATGACGGCTTGACGCATGATGGTGATTTGCTGGTTGAACTCCAGCTTGGAGATTTGGCCGAAGACCGCTTGGCCAGCGGATCCTAGCTTATAGGTCACAGGGACGGGGACAACGGTGCCAGCCCGCATTTCCTCCGCCAATTGGAACCAGAAGGCCAGTTTGGTGTTGTTGGTGAGTACGCCGTAGGCGCGGGTGAGGGGGGTGCTGGTGCGGTTTACCAGGTCGCGCATGAACTGAAGTTGCTCGGTGTGGGCCATGGCCTTCACTTGGGCCAGCAGCCCTGCGGCAAACTGAAGCCGAGCTGCCCCCGGAGCGGCGGGCGTAATCGAACGGCCCATGTTGTCGTAGAGCACCCAAAGCAGGCCGAGTTGCTCATCGGTGGTCAAGCCTTTGAAGGCAGAAATCGCGTTCGATACCGGAGCGGCCAAGCCAGCGGAAACGGTAGCAGGAGCGTTAAGCGTGTAGGTCATGGGGACCTCCATGTAATGAGTGTTTAGCCTTCACAAGTAACAAGGTAACAAATAATTACGTTTTGTGTAGCATTTGATTATTCGCAAAGCTTATGTGCATGGTGGGCTTGACTCAATGTATCCATCCTCACCAGCGCCTCTAATCCCCGTCAATTCAGAGTTATGGCTATGGGTGTCCCAGCGGATGTAGTGAGTATTATTACTTATTTCTGGCGAAAGAAGAATTTTGATGACAAAGGAATTGTGGGGACGGTTCTGTCCCTGGTCTGAATCCTACGGTGGCTGGGCGGTCTTGGCCGTCTTTCTCGACGGGCCGTCAATCTGAGGCCCAGCGACGGCTAGCCCCTGGATTCAGGAATTTAGACGACAGGGGATCCGTCCCGGGTCCCGAATCCGTTGACATCCTCTCCACGCCAATCAAAGATTATGCGTGGAGAGTCCCTGGGTCGCCCCAAAGATTTCCTGCTTCAACGCCTGCCCGCTAGACTGAGTGACCTCAGCCCCCGCTGTATCGGCTCCACAGGCTATTTCAACCACCCGTTGCCCACGGGCAGCAATGACTTGTCCCGCTGCCACGTCA
>JALQST010000513.1 GCA_023264315.1 Nodosilinea sp. BSH.14 | reverse complement strand
CTATAGTCAGAGATCCTGACACAAATTCAGTCTTAGAGAAGAATCCATCCCATGACTCTGTTGCAAGCGCGCAAGCAGGAAATCATTTCCGACTACCAAGTTCACGAAACCGACACCGGATCTGCCGATCTTCAGATCGCCATGCTCACGGAGCGCATCAATTGCCTCAGCGCTCACCTGCAAAAGAACAAGAAAGACTATTCCTCCCGCCGTGGTCTACTGAAGATGATCGGCCACCGCAAGCGCCTGATGGCCTACCTGCACAAGCAAGACAGCGATCGCTACCGGGCGCTCATTCAAAAGCTCGGCATTCGCGGCTAGATTCAGTGCCGTCTCGCCCCAAGCGACGGGAACTAGAATACTGACCAAAACCTAGCGTGTTTCAAGCTCTGCCCTTTAAGGCACAAGGATGATACCATCCAACTAGCGGTGGGGCACACCGACTTTAATGGGCGTGTGAGCCAGTATAAGACCCCAATCGGGGCCGCTGGTGATGCCCCGTCTACCCGTCAGGAGTCCGTCAATAACGGACAGACTGGGAATCCTCGTCCTTTAGGTCGAGGAGGATGTCAATAGGATTGAACGCTAGGTCAAGGGAAAAGGTCTCTTGACCTGGTTTGGTGTAACAACCGTAGATTGGCAACGTTAGCTATTGGTTCGCTATGGCTCCAGAATCCTCCCGCAAGCGTCTCCCCTTTGAACCGGGCAAGAAAAGTAAGGGGATGAAGTCTGATGCCGATACGCCTAAGGGTACGCCCAAGTCTAAAGGGACGGTGGAAAAGGCTCCGGGCAAAGCCGATGCTGACGGCTCCGTTTCCGCCGCCGCCAAGGCGAAGGCAATTAGCGATAAAGCGAAGGCCCGAGCCGAGAACAAGGCCCAAGCTCAACAGCGGGCAGCAGCAACGGCCATTCCAGAGGTGGTCAGCCAGCGTATGTTACGACGCATGTTGGCCTTCTCTGGGGTGCCTACATTCTTGGGAGTGGCCACCTTTTTTGGCAGCTACGCCCTAATCGTCAAGGGAAATGTTGACCTGCCGCCCTACGCCATATTGCTGAGTACCTTAGGCTGCTTTGGGTTGGGGGTGGTGGGGCTTACCTACGGGGTGCTGTCCGCCTCCTGGGACGAAGATCGCCCTGGAGATTGGCTAGGCTTGGATGAATTCAAGGTTAATTTTGGCCGGATGACCCGCGCCTGGGGGCAGAATTCCCGAGGATCCTAAGCCACCGGGCTGAGTTTCCGAGGATGTCTCCAAATCCGCCTGGGTTGCCCCCGCTATCAGCGGGCGAGGGAACCGCGCTCCTACGGCTGGTCGCCTGGGGAAGCGGGAACTTTTAATGCGGATTGAGTATGATTGGAGTCTAGACTAAGGGGCACCTCGAAAAATACAAATCTTATTGAGAATAGGGACGGTATTCCAATGGTTTCAGGCTCTTCGGATTCGCAGTAAGGCAATTAATCGAGGTGCCCTAAGGAAAATTTCTCCCCTTTCGTCAGAGA
>JALQST010000512.1 GCA_023264315.1 Nodosilinea sp. BSH.14 | reverse complement strand
GGGGGCCACTGACAGGCGTTTGTTCTAAGCCCACGGCCACATGACTGTGATTAATGACCTGCACCGTGATCCGTTCCCCCGGGGTAAACTGAATTTGCCCGGACTGGCAACCCGCTACGCAAGGTTGCGCCCAGGCAGGCAGGGGCGTCATGCCTAGGGTTACGCCTCCTACTAGGGCTGAGAGCGTCAGGATATCTACGGCGATTGTTCTAACGATGCCCTGCATCATTACCCCCAGTCAGCGCCATCGGCTGCTACCAACCCCTCCAGGCTAGCAAACCCAGTCCACCGTTGACGTTAACCTGTATGTCGCCACAGAACCCTGTGGACACAGAACCCAGGGTTTTTCAAGCACCCTGGGTTCTCCTAGACTAAGCCCCCCGTACAGTAGGATAGGGACAGCAAAAGCCAGCATGATAGGGACACTGGATGCCATGGCCACCCGCAAATCCTCAGCCGCTGCCCAGATTTATCAACTCAAAATCACGCTACGAGGGGCCAAGCCTCCGATTTGGCGGCGGGTGCAGGTGCCCAGCAATATCACCCTAGGCAAACTCCATCACGTCATTCAAGCGGCAATGGGCTGGTGCAACGGCCACCTCCATGAGTTTGATATTAATGATCGGATCTATGGTCAACCCATGCCCGACTTTGGCGATCTTGGTCTGCGAAGCGAGGTCAACGTCAAGCTCAATAAGGTCATAACACCTACCGAAAAAGCCAAATTCCATTACGTCTACGACATGGGTGATGGCTGGGAGCATGAAATTCTGCTGGAAAAAGTTCTCCCTCCCGATCCCAAGGTGACCTATCCCCTCTGCATCAAAGGTAAGCGGGCCTGCCCGCCAGAAGACTGCGGCGGTATCTGGGGCTATGCTGAGTTCCTGAAGGCCATCAAAGATCCTCAACATCCTGAATATGAGTCCATGCGGGACTGGATTGGCGGTGACTTTGACCCCGAAGAATTTAGCCTTGCTGAAGTAAACCAACAGCTTCAGCACCTTCACCCATAACTCAGAACAGCGGTGGGGGGCAGGCCGTAGAATACCCCAGTTTCGCGAAGAAACTAGGATTCTGGCCTTGCGAATGGACTAGTGCTTAGTCAATAAAATAATGATAGTTAAGGGGAGTAGACTGTCGTTATCTGACTCCAGGGAACTGGCATGGTTAAAAAATACATCGTGAGCTTAAGCGAATCAGAACGGCAAACCCTCGAACAGATTGTGACGACGGGAACTCGGTCGGCCTCAATGATCAATCATGCCCGTATTTTACTGAAGGCGGATACCCAGCATCCCTCTGGGGGTTGGCATGACCAGGCGATTAAGGAGGCCCTAGACGTCAGTCTTAGCACGATTGAGCGGGTGCGGCACCGGTTTGTTGAAGCGGGGTTAGAGGGGGCGCTGAACCCCCGTCCTGGTCAGGGGCGAAAGCCGAAGGTGGATGGGGACGTCGAGGCCCATTTGGTGGCGTTACGGTGTAGCGAACCACCGACCGG
>JALQST010000511.1 GCA_023264315.1 Nodosilinea sp. BSH.14 | reverse complement strand
CTCTCGCCACACCTTCAGTTCCATCCCCCTCACCACCTCACCGTAGCGTAGACAAATATCCATCCGCTCCGAACCGATCGCATATTCCCGCTCCAGGGTCAGGGTAAGCGCAAGAAAAATATGTGGGGAACGTGCTAGGTAGGAAGACCAGCGGCCAAGACTGTGAGCATGTAGTCAGGACTCATCGAAGCCCGCTTCGCCTTTTGCTTGAGGCTGCGTTTGCGGGACGTTTCTTGATTGAGCAGACTGATGGCTAAGCGCCGCAATAGGGCGATATTCTCCCCACCATGGCCGCGCCGAATGCGGGAGTGATCCTCGCCCCAGGTGACATCAAGAACCCAGTGCAGTTGATTTTCAATGCCCCAGTGGGTACGAATGGCCCGCCCAATCTGGGCTGCATCAGAGGGCAGTGAAGTCAGATAGAAACTGACTTGCTGGGTTGTCTTGTTCCACAGGGTACGAACTCGCTTGACCATGACAATAGTGTTGAGACCCTCCCATTGGTCGCTCTGGTGGAGATTGCCCATCACCGCGACGGGCACCGCCCACACCTGCCGATGCTCCCGTCGATGATGCCCCGACTCTACTCGTTGCTCATAACTGTGCTCGATTCCTTCAAAGTTGAGGGCTTCAGCCTGCTCAAACCAGGCTTTCACCTCTGCGGCCAGAGTGGGGTGATTGGCTTTAAGACACAGGACATAATCTGCCTTGTAGCCGATGATTTCTCGGGCAATCTCCTTCTGGGTTCCCATGGCATCTAGAGTAATAATGCAGCCACTGATATCCAAAAGTTTCAACAAGGCTGGAATTGCCGTGATCTCATTACTCTTACACGCCACCTTCACTTGACCCAAGAGCAACCGGTGCTCGCTCGACCAGGCACTCACCACATGGAGTGCGGATTGCTTGGCATTACGGTCATAGGAGCCTTTGAGTGTCTTCCCATCAATTGGAATCACCTGGGTGCCACTGGTCTCCACAATCTGCTGCACCCAGCTTAGAAAACAACGCTCTAGAGCATCGGGGTTCATCCGCTCAAACAACCGACGGTAGGTATCGGCCTTGGGAACTCCGTTAGGTAACGATAACAGCGTGCTTAGCCAAGCTTCATGGCTTTCGCCGTAGGTCTCAATGTCTTCCCAACCACTCGCCCCACCAATAACCGCTAAAATCGCAATCATCACGATACTCAGAAAGGGATGCTCGACTCCTTGCCGACCCCGAGGGTCTTGGAGTCCTGCAAAGTGTTCCTGCCACTGCTGTTGAATCGATTCAGCATCAATGGCTGGGGGTAAGGACTCCTTTGCTTTCGGTTTCGAGGGTTCTGGGGTAGATATAAAGCCTTTGGTCATGAAACTTTTCCGGCAGAGGGGGACAGGGGTGATCCCTAGCATATTACAGACTCTTTTTTCTTGCGCTTACCCTGATATATTGGCCCCATCAGCCTCAGCTTCATTGGCATCAGTCCCGTTGGGATAGGAGTATGCCGTAAAGGTTTCTGTGGTTGGATTGAAACGGAACAAGCCCCCCTGGGTAC
>JALQST010000510.1 GCA_023264315.1 Nodosilinea sp. BSH.14 | reverse complement strand
GCAAACGTTCTCTCCGTAATGGGCTGAACAGTTTTTTCCATTTTGAACTTTGAACTTTGAATTTTGAACTTTGAATTTTGAATTTTGAACTTTGAATTCTACCCCACCAGGCTCGATCAGATAATGCACAGGGTTACTCATAATGCACAGGGCATAGAGCTTAAAGCCGTATTTTTCCTTACAGCGCTCAATCGCATACAGCAAAATCTCGCGGCATTCGTCGCGAATCAGCCGAAACTCCCGATTGTTGCAGCGCACCGTAACGTGGTAGCTATAGCCCGAAACCAATCGACGCGGTTGGCGCGGCATGGCGACCCATTCCTCCACCCTCCATAACCGAGGAGGATAATCGGTGGTCGCTTCTCTAATCATCCCCCATAACTCGTAGGGTGCATTCGCGGCACTACCATCCTTCGCCCCTGCGGTAAAAACCCCTTGGCCGCAATGCACCACCCTCTCGGCCACCCAACACCTTAACCCATCACGAATTTCTCCTGGCATGGGCTTGGGTGCATTGCTTCGCGAATGGCACCCTACGGTTGAATGTGCCACCCTCTCGGCTACTCTATATCCCACCCATCGCGAATTTCTTTATATATGGGCTTGGGTGCATTGGCGGCGGCGTCCATGCCTTTGCTGGGGTGGTGTTAAAGGTTCTGCATCCGGCCTGTGGCCAGGGCCAGCAGAATGGCAGTGCCAAAGGCCAGACGATACCACACAAATACCCAGGTGCTGTACTGCTTGAGGAAGCGAAGCAGCCAAGAAATTGCCAGATAAGAGGACACCACCGCCGCCAACAGCCCCGCGAACAGCGGCCCTAGGCCGATGGCCCCCAATCCGCTGTCCAGCAAGCTCTTCAGTTCCACTAGCCCCGCCAGGGTGATGGCGGGCACCCCCAACAGGAAGGAAAACCGGGCCGCTGTAGATCGTTCTAGGCCCATAAACAGGCCCGCCGTGAGGGTAGACCCCGACCGAGAGACACCGGGCACCAGCGCTAGGGCCTGGGCGACCCCCATCAGCACCCCATCCTTGAGGGTCAGTTGATCGAAGGTGCGCCGTCGTTGCCCCACCCATTCTGCCGCCGCCAATAGCAATGCCATGACGATGGACACGACAGCAATGGTGGCACTGCTCCGCAGGGGGGAATTATCAAAGTCGGGAACCAGCAGCTTGATCAGCAGGCCACCCACCACAATCGGTATCGTTCCCGCCACAATGCCCAACCCCACCAGGAAATCAGGGGCATCAAACTGGCGATCCAAGCTGGCCCTCACCATGCCCACCGTCACCTGCCGCAGGTCGGCCCAAAAGTAGCCAAGAATCGCGGCAATGCTGCCCAACTGAATGACGGCGGTGAAGGCCACCCCCGGATCACCCCAGCCCAGCACCACCGGCACCATCTTGACGTGGGCGGTGCTGCTGATGGGCAAAAATTCCGTCAACCCCTGCACTAGCCCAATCACGATGGCCTGGAATAGATTGAGGCTCTCCATCCCCTCCGCCTGGGGTGTCTGGGCCAGGGGAAAGGTCTTGAAAGCGAACCCGAAGAGG
>JALQST010000050.1 GCA_023264315.1 Nodosilinea sp. BSH.14 | reverse complement strand
CGGCGTTGGCGGTGGCGGTGGCGGCGGCGGTGGCGGTGGCGGTGGCGGTGGCGCATGAAAAAACCCCCGGCGACGGCCGGGGGTTGATCGTCCCTTGAGGGGTGGGTGTCGGCGTCAGCCGAATTTGCCTGAGGTGGAAGCGATCAGGAAGGCTGCGTAGGTGAGGAAGTAGCCCACCGTGAAGTGAGCCAGACCCACCACGCGGGCCTGCACGATCGACAGAGCCACCGGCTTGTCGCGCCAGCCGACGAGGTTGGCCAGCGGTGTGCGCTGGTGAGCCCACACGATCGTTTCGATCAGCTCCTGCCAGTAGCCCCGCCAGGAGATCAGGAACATGAAGCCGGTGGCCCAGACCAGGTGTCCGAAGAGGAACATCCAGGCCCAGACGGCGAGATTGTTCATGCCGTAGGGGTTGTAGCCGTTGATGAGCTGAGAACTATTGAGCCACAGGTAGTCACGCAGCCAGCCCATCAGGTAGTTGGAGGACTCGTTGAACTGAGCCACGTTGCCCGACCAGATGCTGAGGTGCTTCCAGTGCCAGTAGAAGGTAGTCCAGCCGATGGTGTTGAGCATCCAGAACATCGCCAGGTAGAAGGAGTCCCAGGCGGAGATGTCGCAGGTGCCGCCACGACCAGGGCCGTCGCAGGGGAAGCTGTAGCCGAAGTCCTTCTTGTCGGGCATCAGCTTGGAACCCCGGGCATCCAGGGCGCCCTTCACCAGAATCAGGGTGGTGGTGTGCAGACCCAGGGCGATGGCGTGGTGCACCAGGAAGTCGCCAGGGCCAATGGTCAGGAACAGCGAGTTGGCGTTGCTGTTGATGGCCTCAAACCAGCCAGGTAGCCAGACGGCGTTGGCGGTTTGGGTGACGCTGTCGGCGTTGGACAGCAGGGTATCGAAGCCGTAGAGTAGTTTACCGGAGGCCGCTTGCACGAATTGGGCGAAGACAGGCTCAACCAGGATTTGCTTTTCGGGGGTGCCAAAGGCCACCACTACGTCGTTGTGGACGTACAGACCCAGGGTGTGGAAACCCAGGAACAGGGACACCCAGCTTAGGTGGGTGATGATGGCTTCCTTGTGCTCGAGCATCCGGGCCAGGACGTTGTCCTTGTTGGCTTCCGGGTCGTAGTCACGGATGAAGAAGATGGCACCGTGGGCGAAGGCACCGCACATCAGGAAGATGGCGATGTACTGGTGGTGCGTGTAGAGGGCCGCCTTGGTGGTGTAGTCCTTGGCCATGAAGGCGTAGGGAGGCAGCGCGTACATGTGCTGCGCCACCAGGGAGGTGACGACACCGAGGCTAGCCAGGGCTAGCGCCAGTTGGAAGTGAAGGGAGTTGTTCAGGGTGTCATAGAGACCCTTGTGGCCTTCACCGAGACCGCCTTTGGGGGGCTTGTGGGCATTCAGGATTTCCTTGATGCTGTGGCCGATTCCGAAGTTGGTGCGGTACATGTGCCCAGCCACGATGAAGATCACCGCGATGGCCAGGTGGTGGTGAGCCATGTCGGTCAACCACAGAGACTCGGTCTGGGGATGGAACCCACCCAGAAAGGTGAGGATGGCAGAACCCGCGCCGGTAGCCGTGCCGAAGACATGGCTGGAGGTGTCGGGGCTCTGGGCATACACGCCCCAGTTGCCGGTGAAGAAGGGCATCAGACCTTCGGGGTGGGGCTTCATGGAAAGGAAGTTATCCCAACCCACATGCACACCACGAGATTCTGGGATGGCGACATGTACCAGGTGACCCGTCCAAGCCAGGGAGCTGACGCCGAACAGACCAGCCAGGTGGTGGTTGAGGCGAGATTCAGCGTTCTTAAACCAGGACAGGCTGGGGCGGAACTTGGGCTGAAGGTGCAGCCAACCTGCGAACAGGAAGATGGCGGACAGAATCAGCAGGAACACAGCCCCGGAGTACAGGTCGGTGTTGGTGCGCATCCCGATGGTGTACCACCAGTGGTAGACCCCGGAGAAGGCGACGTTAACAGGAGTAGAGGAACCAGCCTGGGAGAAGGCATCTACCGCAGGCTGACCAAAGTGGGGATCCCAAATCGCGTGGGCGATGGGCTTGACGTTGAGCGGATCTTTAATCCACTGCTCGAAGTTACCTTGCCAGGCGACATGGAACAGGTTGCCAGAAGTCCACAGGAAGATGATTGCCAGGTGGCCGAAGTGGGAGGCGAAGATCTTTTGGTAAAGATTCTCCTCCGTCATGCCATCGTGGCTTTCAAAGTCGTGGGCGGTGGCAATCCCGTACCAGATCCGCCGTGTGGTCGGATCGGCTGCCAGATCCTGGCTAAATTTAGGGAATTTAGTTGCCATGAATCAAAACGGATTTAGTACGACATCTGAGTCATGTTGCGGCTGGTAGGGGCAGGATTACCCCACCCCCAGGAGATTCCATGACGAGAAACCTAGCCCACCGCGATGATACGAGCCAGGAAGAAGGCCCAGGTGGTGGCAATGCCTCCGAGGAGGTAGTGAGCCACACCCACCGCCCGACCCTGAGTGATGCTCAGAGCGCGGGGCTGGATGGCGGGAGCCACCTTGAGTTTGTTGTGAGCCCAAACGATGGACTCGATCAGTTCTTGCCAGTAGCCGCGACCACTGAACAGGAACATGAGGCTGAAGGCCCAAACGAAGTGGGCACCCAGGAACATGAGGCCGTAGGCGGACAGGGCGGAACCGTAGGAACCGATCACCTGAGAGGCTTGTGCCCAGAGGAAGTCGCGCAGCCAACCGTTGATGGTGATGGCGCTTTGGGCAAAGTTGCCGCCCGTGATGTGAGACACGGTGCCATCGGGGCTAACGGTACCCCAAATGTCGGACTGCATCTTCCAGCTGAAGTGGAAAATTACGATGGACAGGGAGTTGTACATCCAGAACAGGCCCAGGAACACATGGTCCCAACCGGAAACCTGACAGGTGCCACCCCGACCGGGGCCATCGCAGGGGAACCGGAAGCCCAGTTCGCCTTTGTCGGGCACCAGACGAGAGCTGCGAGCGTACAGCACGCCTTTCAGAAGAATCAGCGCCGTCACGTGAATGGTGAAGGCATGGATGTGGTGCACCATGAAGTCGGCGGTGCCGAGGGTCATGGGCATCATGGCCACTTTGCCAGCCACCGCAATCACATCGCCACCGAAGATGGGGCTAACCCCAGCCAGGGCGTTGGGAGCGGTACCGCCAGCGGCAGCGGCGTGGAAGCTTTGCACCCACTGAGCAAAGATGGGCTGAAGCTGGATAGCGGAATCCGAGAACATATCCTGGGGACGGCCCAAGGCCCGCATGGTATCGTTGTGGATGTACAGACCAAAGCTATGGAAGCCGAGGAAAATACACACCCAGTTCAGGTGGGAGATAATCGCATCGCGGGAACGGAGCATCCGATCCAGGGCGTTATCCATGTTCACGGCGGGATCATAGTCGCGCACCATGAAGATCGCGGCGTGGGCCGCAGCCCCCACAATCAAGAAGCCGCCAATCCACATGTGGTGGGTAAACAGCGACAGTTGGGTGGGGTAATCCGTCGCGATGTACGGATAGGGAGGCATAGCATACATGTGCTGCGCCACGATGATGGTGATGGAACCGAGGATGGCCAGGTTCACCGCCAACTGGGCGTGCCAGGAGGTGGTCAGGTTCTCGTACAGGCCATCGTGGCCCTTACCACCAAAGAGCAGGGGATCACCCTTGTGGCCTTCCAGGATTTCCTTCATGCTGTGGCCGATGCCCCAGTTGGTGCGGTACATGTGGCCCGCAACGATGAAGAGAACCGCTAGCGCCAGGTGATGGTGAGCCGTATCCGACAGCCACAGGCCACCCGTCACAGGGTTGATGCCACCTTTGAAGGTGAGGAAGTCGGAGTACACGCCCCAGTTGAGGGTGAAGAAGGGCTTCAGACCCTCGGCAAAGCTGGGGTACAGATCCGCCATCAAGCTCTTATTCAGGATGAACTCGTGGGGCAGGGGGATATCCTGCGGAGCCACGCCCGCATCCAGCATTTTGTTTACAGGCAGAGCGACGTGGATTTGGTGCCCCGCCCAGCTCAGGCAGCCCAGACCCAGCAGGCCCGCCAGGTGGTGGTTCATCATGGATTCCACGTTTTGGAACCATTCCAGCTTGGGAGCGGCCTTGTGGTAGTGGAACCAGCCCGCAAACAGCATCAGGCCAGCCATCACCAGCGCCCCAATGGCGGTGACGTAGAGCTGGTAGCCGTTGGTGAAGCCAGCGGCCCGCCACATCTGGAATAGACCCGAGGTAATTTGAATCCCCTGGAAACCGCCGCCCACATCGGCGTTCAGGATCTCTTGGCCAAAGATGGGCCAAACGACCTGGGCGCTGGGCTTGATGCCCGTGGGGTTGGTCATCCAGGCTTCGTAGTTGGAAAACTTAGCGCCATGGAAGTACATGCCGCTGAGCCAGATAAAGATGACGGCTAGGTGACCGAAGTGCGCACTAAAGATTTTGCGCGAAATGTCTTCTAGGTCACTGGTATGACTATCGAAATCGTGAGCGTCGGCGTGGAGGTTCCAAATCCAAGTGGTGGTTTTGGGGCCTTTAGCCAAAGTCCGATCAAAGTGTCCGGGCTTACCCCACTTCTCAAAGGAAGTAGGCACTGGATCCTTGTCAACGATGACTTTGACCTTCGCCTCCCGCTCGCGCGGGGTAGTTGTCATGGAGACTCTCCTCTCTCTAGACAAAAGCAAACAGCGAGAATCATATCGTCTTGTGTGAACTATATCGACGACCCAAGGGCCTATCGGTATAACCGCTACTCGGACGGTGATTGCTCTTGAGCATTATAGTCTCGTAAATTGACGCTTCTTGGCACAGGTTAACAATAATTCAACCTGCGGAAACCCTTGATCTACGGGCATTCCAAAAATATTCCGATCATAAAATTGAACTCGGATATAGGGGATATTAACAAAACTCAATTAAGAGGCCAGTTTTTGGGAGGGATATGTTCCCAAATTTATGATTTTTGTAAACAAATGTTAATCATCTCCCCCGAGATGCTCCCATCTAGGATAGGAATTGCCGCCAGAGTCCACCCGTCCCAGGCGTAGATCGAGTGGCAAGGCGCATCATCATTCTTTTCGATGATTGAGATCGAGATTCTTCAATGTATGGGAATCGGCGACGGCCACCACCGAGTAGCACGTCTATCAACCACTCAGCAGGGCTTCCACAAATTCGTAGCTGGAGAAGGGGCGCAGGTCTTCGATACCCTCTCCAGCACCAATGAAGCGGATGGGCAGACCCAACTGCTCCACCACCGCTAGGGCCACGCCGCCCTTGGCCGTGCCATCCAATTTAGTCAGCACCACGCCGCTGAGGTTGGCGGCTTCGGCAAACACCTCCGCCTGACGCAGGCCGTTTTGGCCGAGGGTGGCATCCAGCACCAGCAGGGCTTCGATCTTGGCGTCGGGGGCGTTTTTATCGACGATGCGGCGAATTTTGGCCAGTTCGTCCATCAGGTTCTTCTTGTTTTGCAGACGGCCTGCGGTATCCACCAGCAGCAGGTCAATCTGGCGAGAGTTGGCGGCGGCGATGGCGTCGTAGACCACGGCGGCGGGGTCGGTGTTCTTGCCCGGATTGGCGATCACCTCCACCTCGCTGCGAGCCCCCCAGGCTTTGACCTGCTCTACGGCGGCGGCTCGGAAGGTATCGGCGGCGGCGATCAGGGTGTTGTAGCCCGATTTTTTGGCCACACGGGCCAGCTTGCCGATGGTCGTGGTTTTGCCGGCCCCGTTCACCCCGGTCATCAGCCAAATGTTGAGGGTTTCTTTTTCCGGCACAAACAGCAAATTGTGGGAGTCGCCCAGGGGGGCATCCAGCATATCGCGCAGGATGGTTTTCAGGTAGGCAATCGCCTGATCCGGCGGCAGCACCTCGTTCCGCATTCGGCTTTGCAGGGCTTCAATCACCTTATCCGTTGCCGCCACACCCACATCCGCCTGGAGCAGCAGCGACTCAATTTCCATCACCGCATCGTCGTTCAGCGGCCCCTGGCCCACAATGGCCTTCAGTTGGTTGACCAAACTCAGACGGGTTTTGCTAAGCCCCTGGCGCAGGCGCTTCAGCCAGGTAATTTCTTCGGCAGAAATCTCGTCTGGTCGCCGCCCTTGGGCCGCTAACACCTCCGCCGACCACAGGAAGGCTTCGTCCAAATCAATGTCCGGCAGCACCAGTTCCGGCGCGGACACGGCGGCCACAGGCTCCGGTTCTGGTTCCGGCTCCACAATGGCGGTTTCCTGCAAGCGTTCTAGACGCTGCAATCGTTCTTCCTCGGCCCTCGCCCAGAAGGGAACACTGGCCTGGGGTTCCGGTTCCGCCACGGGTTCGGCGACAGACTCTACCACGGGTTCACCAACTGTTTCGGCAACCGTTTCGGCCACGGATTCAGAACCAGACGGTTCCGAGTCAGAGGAAATTTCCGCAACGATGGCAACCGGTTCTTCAGTCGTCACTTCCTCCGAGTCCGCAACGTCCTCCGTTACGTCGGCAGTGGATTCCTCCCGTACAGGTTCCGCTGCGATGACATCCTCCACGTCCTCTGAGGTCGTCGCTTCTGGTGCCGTTTCCTCAGGGACGGATTCCTCAGGGACGGCGGCGGATTCAGGGAGAACTTCTGGCTCGATCTCAGCAGTAACGGCGGGTTCAGCGACAGGTTCTACAACCGTCGTTTCGGTGACGACCTCCTCAACCCGATCTTCAGAGGGTGCGACAACGGATTCGTTGGATTCAGCCGGCGCTTCAACGTCAGAGTCTACCGCTGCGGGTTCTGGATCTGGTTCGGCAGGGGGCTCAGCCGCCTTAGCTTCGGCCTGTTGTTTTTGAATATTTTGCGCCGCCGCCTTGGCCCAGGCCAGCTTTTCCGCTGGGGTCATCTCCGCCAGGGACTTAGGGGCCGCTGGGGACTTCGCTTCGGGCGGCGCATCGGCAGGGTCTGGCGTAACCGACTCGGTGGGTTGAGGCTCAGCCTTAGACGCATCGGCGTTATCGAAACTGCGTCGAAACCAGTTGAACACCATACCAGCACTACCTCGGGGAGACGTTACGCTTCTTTAAATTGATTCCTTATATATTGACACGATAAAAGTTCGGGAGATGGGTCGAAACTGCGTCGAAACCAGGGGAATGCTGGATCGCCCTACTATCTCCCTACTCCAGCGCGATGCCTGGGGTGCGATAGAACTGCACCACCTGCCCTGGCTCATGTCTCCTCCGGGTAGGGTTGAGGTGGTTGTCAGTCGTCGCTGTTACAATTCGTTAAAGACTGGACTCGTATTCCACAGGAGAGAAAAGCGCCATGGCCGTTAACTGCGCCGTAGATTGCAAGGATGGCTGCATCTTGGGGAATGATTGCCCCAACCTGAAGTACACCGAGGAAGCGGCTAAGTTCATTGCCGATACCTCCCTCGACCAAATGCTGGCCATGGCCGATGAAGCCGTGCGGCGCAAGATGCTAGAACGGGCCTCTCAGCCGCCCAAGTGGGTGCTGCCGGAGGATTAGGACTAGATTCTAGGGTTTGGCGGGGGTGGTGGGCCAGCCCAGCAGGGTGGCCACCTGCTGCCACACTTGCAAGGGGTCAAAGGGCTTGGCGATCACCCCCGCCAAACCCAGTTGGGCAAAGCGGGCTTGGTCGCTGGGTAACACGCGGGCAGTGAGCAGAATCACGGGGATGTGAGCGGTGGCAGGATCGGCCTGGAGCCATTCGATCACGGTGATGCCATCGAGGTCGGGCATAGAGACATCGAGCAGGATGGCATCCCAGGCTAGACGGGGGGCGAGGGCAAGGCCCTCCTGCCCGGAAGCAGCGGCAGTGGTCTGCCAGTGGCCAAATTCCTCTAGGGACAGGCAAATGACATCGCGAATGTCGGGCTCGTCATCAATGACGAGGATATGTTTAACCATGGGTCGGCACGGGTAAGGTGAAGAAAAAGGTGCTGCCTTTTCCCAGGGTACTCTCTACCCAGATCTCCCCACCATGCTGGGTAATAATGGTTTTGCAGATAGCCAACCCGAGTCCAGTGCCCCCACCCTGCCGCGAATCGGAAGCATCCACCTGCTGAAACCGATCAAAAATGCGCTCGTGCTGATCCGCCGGAATACCGCGCCCTTGGTCGGTCACGGAGAAGCAAACGGTGCTAGGACTATGCCAGGTCAGGCGAATCCAGATGTGGCTATCGGCGGGGGAAAATTTAATCGCATTGCTGATCAAGTTCAGCAAGGTTTGAACGATTTGTTCGGGGGCGGCCCACACCACGGCGGGGATCACATCGCTGTGGAGGGTGATATGGGCATCCAGGGCCAGGGCTTCAACGCTCTCCATGGCTTGCTGAATGAGCAGCGGGGCAGGGCATTCCTGCATCACCAGTTTCACCTTGCCGGAGGTCAGTCGTTCGAGGTCGAGGGTGTCGCCCACCAAACGAATCAGGCGGTCGGTATTGGTGAGGGACACATGGAGCATATGCTGTATACTATCAGGCCGGTTCTGGAGGACGCCAGAATCAAGAATGCCGAGGGCTCCGCGAATGGCCGTGAGGGGGGTGCGCAGTTCGTGGCTCACCATGGCAATGAACTCATCCTTGATGCGGTCAACCCGGTGGCGATCGCTTATGTCCCGCACCACCACCAGCACCTCATCCGGGGTAACGGGGACAATGCGGGCCTCTTCCCAATAGGTTTGGCCATCCACCACCACTTCGTATTCATGGCGTTGGGGCATCCCCGTGGCCAGGGCCACCTCCATGGCATGCTGGCGTGCAGCGGCCAGGGCAGGGGGCAGTTCACTATACATCGGCTGTTGCAGGGCTAACTCCCTATCGCCCAGCCAGTGCACCGCATCGATATTGTAGATTTCGCGGGGGATGCCGTCCCTCCCCAGGCGCATCAGCAGGTCGGGGATGGCGTTAATGAGCGCTTGTTTCGTGGCGTTGCCCCGGGCAATGGAGGCGGTTTGTTCGGCTACCTGCCGTTCCAGTTCACACTTGGCGGTGGCGCGGAGGGTCTCCACTTGTCGCCGCTCGCTGATGTCCTGGAAGGCGGCAATGCAGTAGCGCACCTGTCCCCGGCTATTCAAGACGGGTATGGCATGAACCTCAAGGGGAACCCGTCGCCCCTCCCTCACGACATCGATATCTTCGGCATAGGCCGCTTGGCCCCGCAGCCCCTTGGCGACAGGCATATCCTCCACGGGGTAAGGATCCTCCGTGCCAGCCCGGTAGAAACCATAGTCTTTCGGTAAATCCGCCAGTTTGCTGGGCAGAATGCCCATGGACAGCAGATCCTCCCCCTTATGGTTGAGAAACAGCATCGTGCCATCGGGGCCATGGACGCTAATGCCCACGGGTATGCGATCCAGGAAGATCACGAGGGTATCTTCGCGGTGGCGCAGGGCTTGCAACGAGTTCACCAACTGCCTCACCATTTCGTCAAATTGCTGGCGCAGGGCATCGACTTCTTTGATATGGCTGGGCTGGCTGGGGGGCAAGAAGGCGGTTTCCTGGGCAAAGGCTTCTGCGGCTCGCTGGAGGGCCAGGATTGGTTTGGTAATGGTTTCAGCGGTCCAAATACCGAAACCGATGGATCCCAGCAGGGCCAAGGCGCAAAAGAGCGCGGTGCGCCGTAGGTTGGCGGCGATGTCGGCCATAAAGGCTTGACTCGGCATGACCGTCACCATCAGCCAGTTCAGGTCTGTTTCAATGGGGCTGACGTGGAGGAAATAGGTCTGGGACTGGAACCGCAAATTGGCAAAGGTGGGCTTCTTCACATTGCTCAGGTAAATGTAGTCATCCACCAACCGCTGCACCGCCGCTCGGGTGAGGTCGTGCTGGCTTTCCGTCCAGGGCAACAGGCGGTACTGGATCGGCGCATTGGCAGACCCCTCCACTGTTGTCACCGACAGCACGGATTCCCCGGTGGAGGTCGCCACCAGGTTGCCGTTCGTCTTCAGCACGATGACTTGTCCATCGTGTTGATCCATGATCTGCTGCAACACCTGGCTCAATTCCGACAGCAACACCCCAGCACTGGAGATCCCCCGCAGTTCTCCATGGGAGTCGTAGACGGGCTGAACTCGCATCATGGCCAAGAGGGGGTGATGGGGGGCTTGGTGAAGGGCCACGATGGGTTGCCACCCCCCCCGGTTGGTGTGGCCCAGCCTGCGATACCAGGTGTTTTCCGCCGGGTCGAGGTTGACGTGATAGGCCCCGGCCTCATCCAAGGAAAGACGGTGGGTACCGCTGGCATTTCCCGGGTAGCTGTAGAGGAAATCGTGGTCAGCCGTGATGTCGTGGTAGCGAATGACGGTGTGGCCCTCCGGCTGACGAGAGACCTCAAGGGCGCTGCCATGGGGGGTCGCCATCGACAGCACCGTCACCTCTGAAAACTGATCGATCTGTTGCAAAAACTGAATTTCCAGATGTGAGAACGCCTCGGTCTGAAGGGGCGTTGCCAGAAAACTCTGGGCGTTGATCTGAGTCAAGATGTGGGGCAGTTGCAGATAGGTCGCTAGCTGAGCGGCCACCCGCTGATCCATTTCCTCCATCAACTGGCGGGCTATCTCCTGCACGGCCCGCTGTCCACTACGGTAGGACAAATACCCCACCAACCCCGTAATCCCCAACACCTGGATCACGAAGGGAATGATCAATAGCCGACGAAGGGAAACAGCCATGCATCCTCAGGAGATCACACACCCAGTGTAGAACAGCTATCTTAGCGGCCTCTAGGACAGGCAGGAGGTCTGCGCTACGCTATTCGCTTACGATCTACCGCATCCTTACGACATCCTTACGACATCCTTCTTCTGGTTGGGCAGCGTTCAGTTTTGTCGCCGTTGCTGATGGAGTTGATTGACGTATTGACGCAGGCGTGATCGCTCCACCTGGTGCAGCGCCCGTCTCACCAGTTCTGGCCCTACAATCGGCTTCATCACAAGGTCATCGCCCCCCGCCTCAAACACCTGGCCCACCGTCACCCGATCTAGGGGCTGGGTCAGCATGAGGATGGGCAAGGGGCCATAGGTGGGGTCTTGGCGCACCACGCGGCACAGGTCAAAGCCGCTGAAGGTGGGGGTATCCAGGGCCAAAATCAGCAAATCTGGCTGCACCTGCCGCAACTGTTCCCAGAATTGGCGCGGATCTCCTAGCCCCGTCACCCGTAGGCCCCACGGCGACAGCAACGCTTGAATCGTTTCCACACTCGCCGGATTATCATCCACCACCAGCACCCGCGATTCTGGCCTCGTCTGGCAGGGCAACAGGCGGGCAAGGGCCTCAAGCACCTGGGACGGGCAAACCGGGGCCACCAGGTAGGCATTGCCGTGCAGCCGAGCCACCTGCACCCGTTCCTCAAGGCTCTCCTGGGTGGTCAGCACCAGCACCGGCAATTGGGGCGAGTGGCGGCGAATGGCCTGGAGGGGAGCCAGTCTAGCCTCTGGGGAGGCGGTGGCCTCTAGGCCTAGCAAAATGGCTCCCACCTGGCCATCTAGGGGCACCGCTGCCAGATCAGGCAACTGGGGGCAACTCTCCAGCGAGTAGCCCTGCTGGTAAAGCTGATCCTGAAACGTTTGGGCCATCTCAGGGGGCACGTTTATCATCAGCAATCCGCAGGACTGGGCCGTAGGACGACGATCATCCCCCCCGGGAGATACGGTATTCCCAGGATTCCGTCCATCCGAAGTCTGGCCATCGGAGGATGGCGGCTCCGGCCCCAGGGCGAGGGTTTGCTGAAGCTGATGGAAGGCCTCAACCACCTGGGCGAGGTGGTTGGGAGGCCAGGGGGCTGGCTGCCCCAAGAGTCCCTCCAAAGCGCGGGCTTGGTCGGTGCCGACTCGGTTGCCAAAGGTGCCCAAGCCCCCCGCCAAGCGATGGGCCTCCGCCGCTGCCTCGCGACGATCCGTCTCTACTACCCCCACCGTGCGCCAGCAATCCATCGCCTGGGCCAAACGGGCCAGACGTTCTGGCAAAGAAGCCTGGAACCGCTGCTGAATCATGGCCATACCCGCGTTCATCGCCGACGACGGTTCGATGGCCGTCGGATCATCAGCCTCCTCCGTGGGATCTTCCCCCAGCCTAGGGGCCGACGGGAGGGGGGGAGATCTC
>JALQST010000509.1 GCA_023264315.1 Nodosilinea sp. BSH.14 | reverse complement strand
TGTAGCAGGTAAACCCCGCCGCACTACTGCCTTAGCAAACATTTCTGGTGTAATCTCTGGGCAATCTGATAAATCAAGGGATAGGGAGATGAAGGTTTGCCCTACAGGTAAGCTGTTAGTCATCTAAAATACATTAACTAGATTGCTTCAAAAGCCTTATGACAAGGGCTCCGGAGAAAGCTAATATGCAATTTAGATACACATCAGCTTATGAGCAGGATTTTTACACGTGGGCTAGGGAACAAGCCCAGGCGCTCGCCCATCGCCAGGTTGAACGTTTAGATTGGGATCAACTGGCCGAGGAACTGCTAGATTTGGGAAACCGTCATTACGACCAACTCAGTTCCCGTCTAGCGATTCTGATTGGCCATCTATTGAAGTGGAAATATCAACCAGAGGGTCAAGGAAGTTTTTGGCGTGCCACGATTCGAGAACAACGTCGTAAGATTGACCGCCTCCTCGAAAAAAATCCGGGCCTAAAAAGTCGATTGCAGGAGGCTTGGGAGGAAGCTTGGCTAGATGGCTGGGATTTAGCCATTCGGGAGACTGGGCTGGATGAGTCTATCTTTCCGGAAATGCCCTGTTTTGACCATCAACAGGTGCGAGATACCCATTATTGGCCGTAGCCATTCAGCTTGGGAATCGGTACAGAACTCCAATGATTTCAGGCTCTTAAGATTCGCAATAGGGCAATTCATCGAGGTGCCTCATGGTCGTCACTCAGCCAAAATCTCCATCAACCTTTCAGAGAAGTCTTCCCAAAATTACCTGGGAGAAGCTGCCCAGTGATTTTATTTTGCCGGATGATCCTGTGGATAATCACTTGCAACCCTTGCTAGCGGAGGCTTTGCGGGAATCTCTGGAATTAGCGGGGCTATGTTCAGAAGCCATGCTGATAGCCACTAATTTTGGTATTTGTGCTACGGTCGCCGATAAAATGGTGGTGAAAGCGCCCGACTGGGTCTATGTTCCAGCGGTTAAACCCTTGTCAGAGGGGGGCATTCGACGGAGTTATACCCCCAAGCTAGAGGGGGATATTCCCCTCATGGTCTTGGAATTCATTTCGGAAACGGAGGGTACGGAGTACTCTATCAATCCCCATTATCCCTACGGAAAGTGGTATTTCTATGAACGCATTATCCAGGTGCCGCTCTATGGCATTTTTCAACCCGAAACGAAAACTTTAGATCTATTTCGGCTGGTAGAAGGTCGGTATGAACCCCAGGCCCCGGATGAGAATTCCCGGTTCTGGATTCCGGAAATGAATCTCTTTTTGGGTACCTGGGATGGTCAACGGTCTCACCTCTCGACAACCTGGTTACGCTGGTGGGATAGTTCGGGCCATCTGTTGCTTTGGGGGCGTGAGCAGATTGAGCAGGAGAAGCAACGGGCGGAGCAGGAGAAGCAACGGGCGGAGCGTCTAGCATCCCAGTTGCGAGCCTTGGGGGTTGAACCTGAGGGTGAGGACTAAGGAGTACAACATCAACTCGCCCTTAGGGGAAGACACCCGAGCAGCCCTAGCGGATTTTGTGGCTTTTTTGCAAGACTAGGGGGAGTAGGTATTTGG
>JALQST010000508.1:1277-1579 GCA_023264315.1 Nodosilinea sp. BSH.14 | reverse complement strand
GCCGATAACCTCGGTAATGTGCAGATTGATCGCTACGTGCGGGTCAATACCAGCGCCTTTCGGGAAATCGTCGATCTGGTGGGGGGCATTGAGATAGACGTGACCCAGCGGATGCAATACACCGACCAAACCCAGGGCTTATATATCGACCTCTACCCGGGCTGGCAAACCCTGAACGGCGATCAAGCAGAACAGTTTGCCCGCTTCCGCAGCGACGCCGGGGACATTGGCCGGGTGCAGCGGCAGCAAATTCTCCTGCGGGCCTTGCGGGAACGGTTGACCAGCCCCCTGGTGGTCCCCAG
>JALQST010000508.1:0-1267 GCA_023264315.1 Nodosilinea sp. BSH.14 | reverse complement strand
GCAGCGCTACGTCGATACCAACCTCAGCCTCGAAGAAATGCTGGCTTTGGCCAACTTTGGTTTAGAAATTGACCGTGACGCCTTCCAGATGGTGATGCTGCCGGGGCGCTTCAGCACCACAGCGGAGTTTGAAGCCAGCTATTGGTTGCCCGACTGGGAAGCCTCGGCCACCATTTTGCAAACCTTTTTCCAAACGGAAGGGGTTGGTATGTATGCTGACAATGCCAGCCCCCGCTACGTGGCTAACCTGCGCATTGCCGTGCAAAATGCCTCGGAAATCTCCGGAGCCGGGGCCGACATGGTGAATCACCTGCGCGACAACGGCTTCAATAATGTCTACCTAAGCAACGATGCCCCCACCCTCAGCCGCACCACAGAGGTGGTCGCCCAGCGCGGGGATCGAGAGAGTGCGGAGATACTGCATTCCATGCTGGGGCAGGGGCGTGTGCTGTCCGAATCCACCGGCGATCTAGACTCTGACCTGACCGTGCGCGTTGGTCAAGATTGGGCTACCCAATGGGTCGAATCCCCTCAGTAGCCGCCCCCACCCACCCAGGGGCCAACCGCCACGGGACTTAGGCCACCGGCAGTTCTAGGCCACCGGCAGTTCAATGGCCGCGCGGAAGGCATCCCAGGTGAGCACATCCTGCACGAGAGATTGATAGCCCAGGGTGTTCGGGTGGAGGCCATCGGCAGAAAGGCGAGCTTGCCACCAGGCATCCCCTCGGTGCAGCCAAACATCCATCACGTCTAGGTAGGGAATGTTGTGGCTTTCGCAAGCCAGTCGGGTGGCTTCCTTGTAGCGCCATTGCTCTCGCTGGGAATAGTACAGCACCTCGGAAAAGGGCATGGCCGCTTCGTTGACGGGCACCATCCCTACAAACAGCACCGGGCAGAGTTGGCGGGCTTCGGCGAGGAGATCGGCGAGGGTTTGCTCAAAGTCATCGAAATCGGTGTAGTTGCGGCCTAGTGGACGCCCCACCCGGGCCGAGTCATTGGTTCCCACCGACAGCACTAGGCGGTCGGGCAGGCGGTTGCGAATTTCTCCCCGGTAGCGGAACTCGTGGGTCAGCCGTTCGCGCACCTGGGTCGCCCGGTCTCCCCGCACCCCCAGGTTGTAGAACACGGCCCCCGCCGTCCCTGGGGCCATGGCCCGCCGTCTCAGCCGCTCCACCCAGCCGCCCCCCTCGGGGTCGCCATAGCCATAGACTAGACTATCCCCCACCACGACCACCTTTTGGGGATGGGCCAGCCGCCCAAGGGCCAC